>NZ_SGPI01000027.1:0-52541 GCF_004208845.1 Pseudoalteromonas sp. CO348
TGCGGAAGTGGCGGAATTGGTAGACGCGCTGGATTTAGGTTCCAGTATCTTCGGATGTGAGAGTTCAAGTCTCTCTTTCCGCACCATTTAGTAACAATCTCTTTCCTATCTATTCATTCCTAGCTCATTTTTCTAATGTTATTTTTATACTTTCTCCATGTTAGGAAAGAAAGTGCTAAAGTCTTTATTTCTTTTATTCTCATTAATCATTTTCAGTATACCTAGCTTTGTAGAAGCAAAGGCTAGCTCGATTTGCTCTCCATCACACATAGAAATAGCACTCAAGCATTTTAGCTACTGTCAGCCCTCGGAGCAGGCAAATAAAGTTTCATTTCAAACTTTTACTAGCGATACCTACTCAGTTGTAATTAGCGACAACTCTTCTGAACTAACGTTAAGCTGGATAACTGGCGCGACTGCACTTGCTGGTCTACCTAACAAGTACGATTTAACACCTCTTGAGTTTATGACACGAGCTTTCAATGGCACCTTTGATATACAGAGTGAAGACATGCAGAAAGTCAGTGCTGAGCTTGGCGTTATAGACGAAGCAAATGTGTTTACCGCTACTCACGGAGCAAAACATATTTTTTCTTCTATCAGACCTTCAGGAGTTCAAACTGCTTACATTTTGCAGCCCAACAGTGATTGGTTATTAAGGCTAGATGGCAAATTTGATATTAATACCTTGATGTATGTCGTCGATAAGCTAACACTGATGAGATGATTTCGGCACTAAATAATGAAGCGTGCAGTAATACCAATTTATCTTAATACTTGCCCCTTCAAAAAGATCACTTAATTAAGTAAATTGGTGTAACACGCTCAGTGTAGAGAACAAAGATTAAAAACCAACTCCTCCCATGGCGTGCTTAAGCACTTCTTTTTTTAACGGTCCGGCTTTATTCGCCACATTCAGCGCCAGATTTCTCAAATGCTTTAACGGTGTTACTTGATTCGAAAAGCCAAAATAACACGCATCCATCATACTCATCATCAAGAGGTTGTCTTTTCTACGCTTTGACTCGTAATGATGTAGTGCGCTGCTGTCACCAATATCTTCTTTTGACTCAATCGCTTCGGCAAGTGCCGCTACGTCTTTAAAGCCAAGATTTACTCCCTGCCCTGCTAACGGATTAATGGTATGAGCTGCATCTCCTACTAATACCACTCGTTCGCTCACGTATTGGTTAGCATGTTGCCTTGCTAAAGGAAAAACCGCCACTTCTTCAATCTCAAAATCACCGGGTAGCTCAAAAAATGCAGCCTTTACTTCTTGTTTTAGCGCCTGCTTATCTAGTTGCTTAAGTAAATTGAGTTTATTGCCGTTGTCATACCAAATCAGATTGGCATACGGATACTGCATAGGTAAAAAGGCAATGGGACCTGATGGCTTAAATTGCTGCCATGTTTTTTCTTGTTGCGGCGCGTCGAGTTTAATCAGCAGCCCCATACAATGTTGCTCATATTGCCACCCCGTCACGCCTATACCACTCATTTGTCTGACGATAGAACGGCCACCATCAGCAGCAATTAACAAATCAGCGGTAAAGGATGCTGCTTGATACTCAATCGTCACGGAATCCTCATTATGAACAATGCGCTTTGGGATCCCCTCTGGTGAAACCACTTTGATATCAAATTCCTCAAACTGTTGCCACAATGCAGCTTGGATGAGGTTATTCTCAATTAAGTGGCCTAAGTGCGAGGCGTTTAGCGCTTCACAATCAAAGATCAATTGTCCTGGCTTATCCTCATAGGCTTCTAGCTGCTTGTAAACCGCGGCTCTGGTGCTTCTTAACACAGGCATAGCACCAAGCTCATCTAGTAACTGCTCGGAAAAGCGATTGATAGCAGAAACGCGAATATCTACCTTATCACTTGCGAGTATTGCATCAGCTGAGATGGGAGAATGTTCAATAATGGTTACGTCAACACCTTGCTTCGCTAGCTTAACAGCACACGCTGCACCAACCATGCCACCACCGACTATCAGAGCCTTGTTTTTCATGCCATATTCCACTTAATTGAGTCTTTGCGCATTGTAACGCATATAAAAACAGATGTTTGCTTAAAACACCCTGTATTGATCCACATTTTGAAAGTTAAAATCTATACTTGGCTAGACAAGATAGGTCATATAAAATACGCGTCCTTTAGGCATAATGATATCAATTCAGCATCGCCTGCACGAGAAACGCGTAGTGCTAAACACCGAGTTGTAAACGAGGCAATATTTAAATGAGTAAAAAACTGCATATTAAAACCTGGGGTTGTCAGATGAACGAGTATGACTCCCAGAAAATGGCGGATCTTTTGGATTCAACAAATGGCTATCAGCTTACAGAAGAAGCTGAGCAAGCTGATGTGATCCTACTCAATACTTGCTCGATTCGTGAGAAGGCACAGGAAAAAGTATTCCACCAACTTGGTCGTTGGAAACTACTAAAAGACACAAACCCAGATCTTGTTATCGGTGTTGGTGGCTGCGTAGCATCACAAGAAGGCGACACCATTCGTCAGCGCGCTCCATTTGTTGATATCGTGTTTGGCCCACAAACATTGCACCGCCTGCCAGAGATGATCAAACAGGTGCAAAGCAAAGAAGGTGCTGTCGTTGATATTTCATTCCCTGAAATTGAAAAATTTGACCGCCTCCCTGAGCCAAAGGCTGAAGGCCCGAGTGCATTTGTTTCAATTATGGAAGGTTGCTCTAAGTACTGTACTTTCTGTGTTGTACCATACACGCGTGGCGAAGAAGTAAGCCGTCCTTTAGATGATGTGATCCTTGAAGTTGCTCAGCTTGCGGAGCAAGGGGTACGTGAAGTGAACTTACTCGGTCAGAACGTAAATGCTTACCGTGGTGAAATGCACGATGGTGAAATTTGTTACTTCTCTGACTTAATTCGCTACGTTGCAGCAATTGACGGTATTGACCGTATTCGTTATACAACATCTCACCCGGTTGAATTTACACCAGATATCATTGAAGCCTATGCGGATGTGCCAGAGCTTGTTGACCATTTACACCTACCAGTACAAAGTGGTTCAGACCGTATTCTAAACCTAATGAAACGCGGTCATACTGCGCTTGAGTACAAATCAACGATCCGCAAGCTACGGAAGATCCGTCCGAACCTAAGCATGTCTTCAGATTTCATCATTGGTTTCCCAGGCGAATCGAACGCAGACTTTGAAGCAACGATGAACCTGATTAATGATATCGGTTTTGATATGAGTTTTAGTTTCATCTACTCGGCGCGACCTGGTACACCAGCAGCCGACTTACCTGATGATGTTGCAGAATCAGAAAAGAAAGAACGCCTGTATCTGCTACAGAACCGTATCAACCAAATGGCGCAGGATATCAGTCGCAAGATGCACGATACCGAGCAGCGTATTTTGGTTGAGGGCCCATCGAAGAAAAACCCAATGGAACTGCGTGGTAGAACCGAAAATAACCGCGTTGTAAACTTTGAAGGTCCACACTCAGTGATCGGCCAATTCGTCGATGTACGTATTACTGAGGCATTACCAAACTCGTTACGTGGTGAACTTATCCGTACTGAAGCAGAAATGGATTTACGTCGTGACGTAAAACCGTCGGATATCTTAAATAAAGCACCACAAGAACCTGAAATTAATGAATTAGGTGTTGGTACTTTTACCCCCTAGCATTTTTAAATTGTGCGCTAGCTTCGGCTAGCGTCATTTTTATAGGAAGACATTTTGAGTAATCAGATAAAGAATATAGAAATTTACTTAGAACCCGCAGATAACCACCGCCTTTCTTCACTTTGTGGTCCGTTCGACGAAAATCTAAAACAAATAGAACGTCGCCTTGGAGTTGAAATCGCGCACCGTGACAATTGGTTTAAAGTGACCGGACAAGCGGTAACGGCAAAAGCAGCTGTGGATATTCTAAAGTCTCTATATGTTGATACTCAGCCTGTGAAAGGAAAAATGACAGAAATCGAACCGGATCAGGTTCATCTGGCCATCACAGAAGCGAACGTACTTGAGCAAGACGCCCCAACCGTGTGGGACAAAGAAGTCTATATTAAGACTCGTCGCGGTGTGGTTAAGCCTCGTAACCCAAATCAGAGCCAATATGTCGCTAATATCTTAACTCACGATATTACCTTTGGTGTTGGTCCTGCGGGTACAGGTAAAACCTATCTTGCTGTTGCAGCAGCGGTTGATGCGCTAGAACGTCAAGAAATACGTCGCATCCTCCTCACTCGTCCAGCGGTTGAAGCTGGTGAAAAGCTGGGCTTCTTGCCGGGTGATTTAACACAAAAAATCGACCCTTACCTTCGTCCACTTTATGACGCCCTATTCGAGATGCTTGGTTTTGAAAAAGTTGAGCGCTTAATCGAAAAAAATGTCATCGAAGTTGCACCTTTGGCGTATATGCGCGGTCGAACACTCAATGACGCGTTTATTATCTTGGACGAGAGCCAAAATACCACGACTGAACAAATGAAGATGTTTCTAACGCGGATTGGCTTTAATTCAAAAGCGGTGATCACCGGCGATATCACGCAAATCGATTTACCTCGTGGTGCGCGCTCTGGACTTCGTCATGCGATAGAAGTGCTCAATGATGTAGAAGAAATTTCATTTAACTTCTTTAAATCTCACGATGTAGTTAGACACCCTGTGGTTGCTCGTATCGTCGAAGCATACGAGAAGAAAGAAGAACAAGAGCGTCTCGCTAAAGCTGAAAAGCATCAGGCGAAACAGCAACCTTCTGAGGAATAAACCATGGACTTAATGCTAGATTTGCAATTGGCTTGTGAGTTTGAAAACTTGCCATCCGAAGCACAATTTCAATTATGGGCAGAACATGCATTAACGCAATTTCGCGAAGAAGCGGAATTAACGATTCGCATCGCTGACGAGCACGAAAGCCAAGAGCTCAATAGCCAGTATAGGGGCAAAGACAAGCCAACCAACGTGTTGTCTTTCCCATTTGATGCGCCACCGGGGATTGAGTTGCCACTTATTGGTGATTTAATTATTTGTCCCCAAGTGGTATACCAAGAATCCATAGAGCAAGAAAAGACCTTTCATGACCACTTCGCCCATATGGTTATCCATGGTTGCTTGCATTTACTTGGATTTGACCATATAAATGAACAAGACGCGGTAGAAATGGAAACAATAGAGAAGCACATTCTCGCTTCTTTGAATATCGCAGATCCTTACAGAGACGATTGTTAAATTAACGGAGCAGACACAACTAATGAGCGACGATAACTCGCAAAGTAGTCAGGGTTCTTCTAGCAAGACCTGGCTGGGACGCATCACACAGATGCTGCAAGGGGAACCCCAAAATAAAGAAGAACTGGCTGAAGTCATCGCTGATGCGCAAGAGCGCCAGCTGATTGACCCAGAAACCAAAGATATGATGGAAGGTGTACTCAGCGTTTCAGAGCTGAAAGTACGTGACATCATGATCCCACGTTCGCAAATGATTACACTTGATGTAGATGAGCCGCTCAGTGCTCAACTCCCTATGATGGTAGAATCTTCACACTCGCGTTTTCCTGTGATTTGTGAAGACAAAGACCACGTAGAAGGCATCTTACTTGCCAAAGATCTCTTACCTTTGATTTTGCGCGAAGAGAGCGATTTGCCAAGTATCCGCGAATATCTTCGTCCCGCTGTGGTCGTGCCTGAAAGTAAGCGTGTCGATACCCTGCTCAACGAATTCCGTCAAAAACGTTACCATATGGCTATCGTGATTGATGAATACGGCGGTGTATCTGGACTGGTTACTATCGAAGATATTCTCGAAACCATTGTTGGTGAAATCGAAGATGAACATGATGACGACGAAGAACAACAAGATATTCGTCAGCTGTCTAAACATGTTTATACTGTGCAAGCACTCACGCCCTTGGATGAATTCAACGAATTCTTCAAAACCAACTACGACACCCAAGAAGCAGATACCATTGGCGGTATTATTCTTCATGCATTTGGCCATATGCCAAGCCGTGGTGAAACTATAGACATAGATCCCCTTCAGTTTAAGGTAACTAACTCCGATAACCGGAGGATCTTACAAATTCAAGTAAGTGTACCTAAATCTGAACATGTTGAAGACTCTAGTATCTAACCTGAGTAACCTCGCAAAAGATAAGTTTGCATGGCTGGCACTCATTTCTGGCTGTGCGCTTACTTTTGCTTATTCCCCTTTTGGTTTTTGGCCTATCGCGTTTGTCAGCTTGATTATAGCGACTTGGCTTACCGATAAACCCAGTCCAAAGCTCGCGGCTAAATATGGCTTTTTATTTGGCTTTGGCTGGTTTGCCCTTGGCATAAGCTGGGTGCATGTCTCTATCGCTGAATTTGGTGGTTTACCCTTACCTGTCTCATTGCTGTTGATGGCATTACTATGTGCTTATCTTGCCATCTACCCAACATTGGCATTTGCTTTTGCCAGCTACTTTACTCGCACACCTTGGCAACGGGTGTTGGCACTTGTTGCGGGGTTTGCTATTACCGAGTGGCTACGAGGCCATATGCTTACGGGCTTCCCTTGGCTTAGCTTTGGTTATACGTTAACTGACTCGCCTCTGGGCAGTTTAGCCCCTTGGATCGGTGAATTTGGCTTAACATTGCTAGTTATTCTAGCGACAACAAGCCTTTACTATCTACTTAAACAACGTGCGATTTATCTCACCATAGTCTGCTTTGCTGGCATTGCCGGTTTATACAGTGTGCCAGTCATTCAAGGCCCACTAAAATACTCGGGAGATGAAATCACCACTTTACTTGTACAAGGTAATATCAAGCAGAGTCTGCGCTGGGAGCCTGAGCAATTTTGGCCTACCATGTCTAAATATCGAGATATGACTAGACCTAACTGGCAAGGCGTTGATTTAGTGGTGTGGCCAGAAGCGGCTATTCCTGAATTTGAAGATATCGCCTACCCATTTTTAGAAGGGCTGGACAAAGCCGCCGCGTTTAATGGCACGGCGCTGATAACGGGCATTCCCGATTATCAGTTTGATACCAGAACCGCGTACAACACGCTGATCACCCTTGGTAAAAAGGAACAAGAAGACAGCGAAGGGCAATATCACTACCTGCACAAAAACCGCTACCAGAAGCACCAATTGTTACCTATTGGTGAGTTTGTACCGTTCGAAGACCTATTGCGTCCTATAGCCCCTCTTTTTAACTTAGCGATGTCGTCATTTACTCGAGGTGATGCGGTACAACCAAACCTACTTGCGAACGGTTTGCATGTGTTACCCGCTATTTGCTACGAAATCGCGTTTAGCGAGCTTGTTAGAGGTAACTTTACCTCTGAGTCAGATATTCTTTTTACTGTGAGCAACGACGCTTGGTTTGGAGATTCCCACGGCCCGCATCAGCATATGCAGATCGCTCGCATGCGTGCCTTAGAATTACAGCGCCCATTAATTCGAGTAACGAATAATGGTATTACTGGTGTTTACGATCCGCTTAGCAAAGTTCAGCATGCCATTCCACAATTCGAAGCCAACATACTGAAAAGTGATGTAAAACTCATTAGTGGAGTGAGCTGGTATGCAGAGCATGGTAATCGCCCCATCTGGTTTATTGTCGCTTTTATTATGCTGATACTCACCGCTGCAAAGGTAAAGCCCATAGTGCTTAAGCGATTTGAACGCAACTTTTTGTAGTTGCGGTGTTGTACCTATCGCGATGTAAAATCGCTCCTACACGTAATATATAACGTCTGGTAGGAGCCGCTTTACGCGGCAAGCTTTTACTATATCGCGATGTAAAATCGCTCCTACATGCAATAAGTAACCACTGGTGGGAGCCGCTTTACGCGGCGATCTTTTGTGCCCTATCGCGATGTAAAAGCAGGTTTGTGTTATTACTCACAAGGTATAATAACACTCACTTTCAACCCACCTAATTCGCTATGCGCAACGGCAATGCTGCCACCATGTAATTCAACCAGTTTTTGACAAATAGATAAACCTAAGCCGGAGCCACCAAGATCTCGGCTACGTGATTTATCACAGCGGAACAAACGTTCAAACAATCTCCCTAAAGCTTCATCGCCCACACCTGGACTTGAATCTTCAATAACACATTGGATTTGCTGGCTTTGGTAGCTAATATTCACGGAGACTTCTCCTGGCTTGTCGGTATAATTCACACTATTACGAGCCAAGTTATTGAATACCTGAGCAAATCTAGTTACATCAATATCGATTTCCAGTTCATCTGGTAATTCTATATTGGCATTAAACTCAAGCCCTTCATCCGTCACAAAGTCATCAATATCTTCAACAAGACCAATAAACGCTTGTTTGGCATTGACACGCTCTAACGCCAAGTTAAGGCTGCCAGTATCTGCCTGCGCGAGTTCATAGATATCTTTAATTAATGTGTTAAGAGTATCGAGACGGCGGTTAAGCACTTTGTAGCTCTGCTTTGGATTTTCCACCAAATTATGTTCCAGAGATTCAATATGCAGCTTAAGTACGGTAAGCGGTGTTCTTAATTCATGAGAAATATCTGCAAGTAGTTGCTGCTTTAAATCCAAAGTTTTGTTGAGAAGCTGCTTCTCGAGTTCAAGTGCCCGACGTTTGTTTCTCGCAAGTAATAAGAACGCGCTCAGTAGAACGACCAAAACTCCCACCACTGCTGCCGTTACTATTTGTTCTACGCGCTGTTCAGCCAGTTCTACATCACGCTGTGTTTTTAGACTTTGTAGCTCATATTGATTTTTCTGGTACTCGGTATCCATCTGATAAGCCAAGGCTTTTTGACTGGCTTCTTTTTCAAGCTGAGAAACCTTAGATTCCGCATATTGCAAGTGATAATTAAGCGCAGACTCAAAGTCACCTTTCGCGCTATAGGCGTCCTTTAACACTCGTAATGCGGTTTCCTTGAGGCCAAGATAAACCTCATCTTGAGCAATAATTTGCTCCATACTTTGAATAAAAAAATCAGCTCGTTCAGGTAAAACAATTTGCGCATAGGTAGTCATCGTCTCTTGATAAAGCACTTTACTTTGTACCGGATCAATTAACTCTAACGCCTGTTCAACATATTCTTTGGCCTGAGCTTTTTCATTTGCTTTTAATTTAACTTCAGCCAAATTGCTCAGCGCCCAGCCCTGATTTCTGGTGTGCTCATTCTCCTCGAAAATCGTAAATGCTTTTTCAAATGACGCTTGTGCATTGTCATATTGGCTGAGTTTCATTTGTTCACGACCAATGCGGATCAACGTGTAAGCTGAATAAACGATATTGCCCGCTTTAATGTCATAGTCATATGCGGTTTGATAGGCTTCAAGCGACTTTTCATGGTCGCCAATCACTTGATGTGCACCACCTAGGTTATAGTAAACTTGTCCAAGTAAAACCGTATTTTCCTGTTTTTGGCTTTTTAGTACAGCTATCGATTGCTGCAGTAATTCAAGTGCCTTGTCCGGTAATGAAAGATCCGAGTAAACATCTGCTAACTGAGTGATCGCAGACACTTGCAAATCTGGGAGTTCATACTTCTTTGCCACTTCAATTGAGAGTTCATAACTCTCTATCGAGTCTTTATAACTGCCATTGCTTTTGTAAGCAGCAGCCCGAAAGCGATAGGCGTGGCTTAACAATCGATGCATATCAAGCGCAGATAGCTGAGATACGGCTAGGTTTAAATAACTAATCGCGTCGCTAAATCTCCCCTCTTTGAGCATGAGGTCACCATACGTTAAAGAGTATTTAGCTTCATATTCGGGTAAATGATGCGAGAGTAATACCTGTTTAAAGCGCTCCGCCCATTTATATGCCTCTTCGAGCTGGAAACCGTTTTTTAATGCAACCGTGGTCTTATGGTGAACGTCTGCAATTTCTTCCGGTGTTAAGCCCGACTCTAATACTTGGTCGACTTTTTGAAGTGCGCTATCACGTGTTTCTTGTTGCTGAATTTCTTTAATAAAAGCATCGTATAAACGCTCATTGGCATAAACTAGCGGGCTTAATAGTAGGCAACAAGTAAGCAGTATTATCTTAAAGTGCAACACGTAATCGTCTCTTTGTTATTATCGTTATAAATTGAGCAAAACAGCAGGCGAATAGGCTATCATATTGCGTGAGCATTAAATAATAAATTGTGGTTCTATGTATGTCGAATAATAGTCTAACTCAGTTTTTGCTAGCGTTAAAAAGCGCGGATATAGAAAAAATAAAAACCGTGTACGCACACGCTCCCAAAGACGAGCAGATTGAAGTCCTCAAGTTTCTTTTTCAAAGTGCGCAGAGTAACACTGCACTCTATGGCCACTATCAAGATATAGCGAGTATTTGCTTACAAGCAGCATGCTTTCCAGAAGCGATGATAGCTGCGATTAACTCCTTGGAGAAGTTTGCCTTTTTCTCAACACCTTTGATCCAAGCTGAGCAAATCAATAATCTTAACCCGCAAGGAAATAACATACTACATATTCTTTTATCGCAAATGCCCGCGAAAGATAACGGTCTAAATTATCTTAGAACCTTATTGCACTTTGAAAGCAAAGAGCTACTTCAAAATGCACTGAGTCAAAGAAACGCAAAAAAGTTAACACCTCTAGAATGCTACTTAGCTTTTAATAGCCATACTGCGCCACTGAGTATTCAAGAATTAAGCGCTTTACTTGGCTTGATGGAAATCGAAAGGCGACATACAAGCGCAGTGGGAAGCCACAACGCCAAAGTGATTGAATCACACCTCCTACAACAACACCGGCTCAGTGAATATAAACAATTTCTGCTAGCCACTTACTATCAAAACAATGCAGGCTAACTTTCCTCAGGCTTTAAATTAAGAGGTTGGCAAACTGGCGATGTATTCACTTGCCGTCATGCGGTGATAGGTGACTTGTTCGTAAAGTAAGTGCGCAGGGTTTGGGTCAACCACTTCTATCGGAATTGCTTTGTGCCTTGCTATTTCCAGGGCCATTTGAGTGATATTGACACTAAAGGAAGTACCCATAAAAATTATTCGATCCGCGGCATACATTCGTGACTGTGCTTCGCTAATACGATACAGATCGGTGTAGTATTCGTCGAATAACAATACATATGGCTTAAGAGACACGCCTTTTTCAGGCCCGCGTCGAGCAATCTTGAAAAGTGCTAACAACGACTCAGCTAATCGACTTTCATCTACCTCATCCCAAGGGGCAGTAAAGCACTCCGTGGGCTCACCTTGGGTATGAAAGGGTGTCACCTGATCAACACGTCCATGGATCGCAATAAAGTGGTTATTACCCGCTTTACCATCTAAACCGTCAATATTTTGCGTGATCACATTTTTATCACTAAGCCATTGATGAACTTGATTGGGGCCGTGATTACGGTAAGTCACAAAACGATGGTAATACCATTTTAAGAATTCTGCCGGTTGCGATTTATACATTGCGCGCGTTGCCATTTCTTGAGGAGTGTAATTAGCCGAACCTATCGTCCAAAAGCCATCCTCTCCCCGAAAAGTTGGAATACCACTTTCGGCACTCACCCCTGCACCTGTGATATACAACGTTTGCAACATGACACAACCTCAACTCAAGTAAATTTGACTCACGATAACGTAAAGTAGATACCCAAGGCTAGCAACACAAGTGCACCCGCAAGCCCAAACATAGGCAGTTTGCGACCAATAGATTCTGGTCTTTCGAGCACTTCAGAAGGCGATTCAGTCACTACAGCCTCGTCCTCCTCCGGTTGTACATCCACTTTAGTCGACTCATTGGTCGCTGTTTGAGGTGAAGCCTGCGATGAAGCCTGAGCTTCCGCAGTCCCTTCAAAAGCCGTACAAGGGATCTGCCATTGATATCCTTTTCGTGAAAAGGTTTTGATAGCATCATCACCGAACAAAGCTCGTAAATGGCCAATATTTTGAAATACGACCTGATCTGTGACTTTTCGATCTGGCCATACTTTCTCTAAGATGTCTTCTTTACTGTGGATAGTTTGAGGAGCGGATAAAAATAGCTCCAATATCTGAGCAGGTTTTTGTTTTAAATTTAGCTTTCTGTCGTCTTTATAAAGCTTTAGCTCTTTGCTATCAAACAAAAAATCCTTAAAAGCGAATTTCATTTCCCTAGTTCCCAACTTGGTCTTAATTACTATAATAATTATTGTTTTATTCGAACTTACTACGACATAACATTGCATTTATAGCGAAACATGCCGCGAAAATATAGGGCAATGTTACATCGGTTTACAAACTATTGATAAAATCGGCTTTTAGTATAGAGCGATCACTCAGAAAATCACTACCTAATCCTTAGAATAATTCGAATAGACTCAAAACCTAAGCGTATATAAACTGCGTTTTCCGTAATTGTTAGGCAGGCTCATGTTACTTGCTTTTATCTACTCCATGGTGTTGATAAAAACCTCATTACTCGGGTTAGGAGTAGTCAGTATTGTGCTCTCGGTAGCCTTTATCGTCGCGTTACGCCTCAACCTCCCAGCCCTGCCAGTCAATGCAAAAAGCAAATTTATTAAATCCTTTAAGTTTGTTCTCTTCGCGCACCTGCTCGGTTACTCGCTGCTAGTGAGTAAACTTTTGTTAATTGATGGTTGGCAAGACGTGCCTATGTTCATTGCAAGTCATTTGATCATGCATCACATATGGAGTGGGCTTATTGCTGCGATTTTGACATTGACGACCATACTAAAATACCAAACGTTCATTGCAAAACCTAAGACAGCTAAAAGCACTTAGCAAGTGCAACTATTTAACCTGAGGTTTGGATAAGAAATGTTCCAACTCATTGTTGCTAAAGCACAACTTAGTTTTCTCCTTGTCTAGCCAGAGAGTTTTAGGGAAAACACCGCTTCCGCGTCCTGCTCTCGCTAAGGTACCTACATCCTGTAGGCAAGGCGAATTTACGCACCAATAGCTGGCTATTGGAAGTGAATTCAACGCAGTTAGCGCTAAAACTGGCTGCTAGAAAGGCATTAATTATCCGCAGCTCAGGTTATTTATATTTGTAAAATAATAAGAACCAAATTCGACGCCTTATTACACTTTATGACAGCCCCCCAACAGACCTTGACACCCCCACTATTTATACTGTTCTCAAGTTAACCACAACGGACATTGATTATGAAAATTAAAGCGCTCTTATCTCTTGCATTACTCACAACAAGTTTATCGTCTTTTGCAGATCAAAATAATGAGACGCATCGCGTTGGTTTAGACATCTCAGGCGGTGGCGCTTCTTATAAAAGCTCAAGTAAAGATGGTGATGGTGTAGGCCAAGCCTACCTGTATTACAACTATCACTTTACGCCAATTTTGGCACTTGAATTAGGTTATAACAGCGGTGAAGACTTAGATGATTGGAAGTGTGAAGACGAAAATGATCGCAAGTTTACCTGCACACAAAATAACAAAACTTTGTTTGGTCTTGGTGCTAATAACTTAGAATTTGATAACTTTGTCGTTGCTGCAAAAGGCTACTATCAAATTTCCGACAACAGCTACTTTTATGGCAAATTAGGTGCAAACTATTACGATTACGAAATCACTCGTGGCCGCACTAAATTAATTACCGACGATGGTATCGGCTTTGTCGCTGAAGCCGGTTGGCAATATGACTGGGATAACGGTATGGCAGTTAACCTTGGCTACAAGTACCTTGATATGGGTGATTTGGATACATCGAGCCTATCTCTAGGTGTCAGCTACCGTTTCTAAAGCAACCTACCCAACCAATAAAAAAGCATGTGGTCTACACATGCTTTTTTATTCTTTAAAGCCGACGTTTTAGCCCTAGGCTTTAATCAAACGCTTTTGTAAGATCTGAACTTGATCGCGCGCTTGAGCTGCTTTTTCAAACTCAAGCTCTTTGGCAAACTTCATCATTTGTGCTTCAAGTCGGTCTATTTCTTTGGCGATCTCTTTCGCATCCATTGCAGGCATACCTGGTTTAAATTTGGCATCGATATCCACCACTTTGTCATCAGCCACTTCCTCACCAAGATCCATTACATCCGTGATCTTCTTATTGAGCGCCGTTGGTGTAATGCCATTAGCCTCATTATACGCCTCTTGCTTTTCTCTACGTCTTTGCGTTTCATCTATAGCTTGGCGCATCGAGTTGGTCACCCTATCACCATATAAAATAGCTTTACCATGTAAGTGACGTGCCGCGCGGCCAATTGTCTGAATTAGAGAGCGCGTCGAGCGTAAGAAGCCTTCTTTATCTGCATCAAGTATGGCAACCAATGAAACCTCAGGCATATCCAAGCCCTCTCGTAACAAGTTGATGCCGACTAGTACATCAAAAACGCCTTTGCGTAGGTCTCGAATGATCTCCATACGCTCAACGGTATCGATATCAGAGTGTAAGTAACGCACCTTAACATTATGATCGTTAAGATAATCGGTCAGATCTTCTGACATGCGTTTTGTTAGCGTAGTAACCAGTACACGCTCATTCACTTCCACCCGTTTGTAGATCTCAGAGAGCAAATCATCAACTTGAGTTGCAACTGGACGCACTTCTACTTCTGGATCTAATAGCCCTGTTGGGCGGATCACTTGCTCGGCAACATCACCCGCTGATTTATTCAATTCATAATCACCGGGTGTCGCCGAAACATAAATGGTCTGCGGCGAAATCGCTTCGAACTCTTCAAACTTTAGTGGTCTATTATCTAGCGCAGACGGTAATCTAAAACCATATTCAACTAAGTTTTCTTTACGACTGCGATCGCCTTTATACATTGCCCCCACCTGCGAAACGGTAACGTGGGATTCGTCGATGATCATAAGCGCGTCATCCGGCAAATAATCTAACAAAGTTGGTGGTGGCTCGCCTGGTGCTCGTCCCGATAAATATCGACTGTAATTTTCAATACCAGAGCAATAGCCAAGCTCTGTCATCATTTCAATATCGTACTGTGTACGTTGAGCGATGCGCTGTTCTTCGACTAAGCGGTTTTTATCCAATAATTGAGTGCGGCGGTCTTTGAGTTCCACCTTAATGCGCTCAATGGCATCAAGGATCTTTTCTCTTGGCGTTACATAGTGAGTTTTTGGATAAATAGTCGCGCGAACTAGGTGTTTTTCAACAGCGCCAGTCAAGGGATCAAATAAACTGATCCGCTCTATTTCATCGTCAAACATCTCAACCCGTACCGCAATGGTTTCCGATTCCGCAGGAAAAATATCAATAACTTCACCGCGAACTCGGTAGGTACCACGACTAAAATCCATATCATTACGCGTATATTGTAGTTCAGCCAAACGCCTTAACATATCACGCTGATCGATAGTTTCACCGACTTTCAATAACAGCATCATTTTCATGTAAGAGTCGGGATCGCCAAGGCCATAAATCGCTGAAACTGAGGCAACGATGATGGTGTCTCTGCGCTCAAGCAAGGCTTTGGTCGCGGATAAACGCATTTGCTCTATATGGTCGTTGATAGACGCGTCTTTCTCAATAAAAGTGTCGCTGGCAACGACATAGGCTTCGGGTTGATAATAGTCGTAATAAGAGACGAAATACTCAACTGCATTATGAGGAAAGAACTCTTTCATTTCGCCATACAGTTGCGCTGCCAGCGTTTTGTTATGCGCCATAATAATTGTCGGGCGGTTAAGGTTATTAATGATGTTAGCCATGGTAAAGGTTTTACCCGTTCCCGTAGCCCCCAGCAAGGTTTGATGTGCAAGGCCTGATTCTAAACCATCGCACAGCTGAGCAATCGCTGTTGGTTGATCTCCGTTTGGCTGAAACTCAGAAACTAGCTGAAACTTATCTTCCATTACGCCTCCTTTTGAACCTCGCTTGCTGCAATTTCATTAATCACTTTCTTAAACCAATTGTAGGCAATGGCTGCGGTAAATAAATTCCCCAAAGCAGCGCCTGCAAATAGCCCTGGCAACCCAGCCAACTGTGAGCCTATATAAGCAATAGGTACATAAAATATGAACAGTCGGATCACACTTAGAATGAGCGCATTCATCGGTTTATGCAACGCATTAAATGATGAATTAGTTAATATGATCACGCCTTGAAGACCGTATCCAAGCGGCATGATATAAATAAATAGCTGTATGGTTTCAACAACAGCAGGCTCATTACCAAAAGTATGACTAATGTAGTAAGCGCTCAATACCAGTAATAAGTAGACAGCAAATTGAAAACCAAGTACAAATTTAAGTGTTTGGGTATAGGCATCAGACACACGCTGATAGTGCTTTGCACCAAAGTTTTGACTTACAAAGGGAGGCAAGGTCATAGAAAGCGCTAATACCACCAGACTTGCGATAGACTCAATACGACTTCCAACACCAAATGCGGCCACAGCTTCAGGTCCATAACTGGCTATAAGTGCTGTCATTACCGCCATTGCTAACGGCGTTAGCATATTTGCGCCAGCTGCAGGCAGGCCAATGGTGAGAATTTTTTTCGCCGCGTTTGTGAAGCTGGTGTATTTTGCAGACAGTGAGATAAGACGTTTTTTAACTATCAGCAAATATAAAATAATAGTTACCCCTAGACTCCAAGACAACACACTGGCCACTGCTGCCCCTTTTACACCCATTGCATCAATAGGCCCAAATCCGAAGATTAATATCGGGTCCAGCACCGCATTTACTAATCCCCCGAGTCCCATAATTAAGCTTGGCGTTTTGGTATCACCACTGGCGCGCAGCACTGAATTACCAATCATCGGCGTTATCAATAAAATCGAACCAATGAACCACACCGACATATAGTCGTGGATAAATGGCATAACCGCTTCACCAGCACCGAGAAGAATGAAGATCTCATCGACAAAAATGAAACCGAGAATAGAAAGTAATGAAACGAATATCGCAGAGATAATAATAGCTACTGCGGCATCAAATTTGGCTTCCTCGAGCAAATTGCTACCTAAAGCCTTCGCGATAACGGCGGATGTTCCAATACCTAACCCGATGGCTAAGCTAATTACAGTAAAGGTAACAGGAAAGGTGAAACTGATTGCCGCGAGCGGCTCGGTGCCAAGCATACTAATAAAGAAAGTATCAACGAGATTAAACATCATCAGCGTGATCATCCCGAATATCATGGGGATCGTCATTCGCTTTAAAGTCGCCCCAATATCACCAAAAAGGATATCGTTGCCATTGGAATTTGACTTAGCTTGAGTCATAACAACCTATTTCTGATACTTTAAGCGGCTCATTGTATGCTATTCAAGATGTTGACGCTATGCGGTAAACGTTAAGAGTCGTTATAAAGTCTAAATTAGCAACAGTTACCTATAAAAAGCTTGTATTACGCTACAGGATTGAGGTTTAGTGTTAAAAATAACGATTCAGTATGTTTTGACAAAAAAGTTACAATCCAGCTTGCAAAGTAGCATGTTTTTTGCACAGCCAAAATGGTAAAAAGTTCATAAAAGCTTCACACTGAACAACAAATAAACAAAAATAACCAACCAAATATAAGCCATTGATATTATTAAAATTAAATATTTATCGAATTTTACTTGAAACGGCTGCAGCGCCCTAATTTCATAGTCTTGCAATACTTCTCAAATAATAATAAACAATGTTATCCACAGATTCCGTGGATAAGTCGCTCCAAGCCAATAGAATAAAGGTTTTCAGCTTGGAGTAATTTTGATCAATGGCGTGTTTAGTGTGATCATTCTTAAAACAACAACTGGATCAATTTAGATCTCTAGGCTAACCTTGCTTCTGGAAGTAAAAAGCATTTAACGACTAAAAATAATAAGAAACACATATCCAACTGTTTTAATTCAACTTTTTATTAAATCATTGATTCTCATTTTAATGATAGTAACTACTTACTGTTTGTCACGCCGCGTTTAGATAGAGATTATCAATACCACACTATTTATGCTCATTGATCTCATTCACGTGATAATTGCAATGATTTAAAGATCTCAAGAAAACATCATAAAATGAGCAGTTAGGGATATAATTCAAACAAAACGTTCAAAAAATACATTAATCAGAATATATCACTGTATAGATAAACAGTAAACACTGTATATGTTAATTTTATTCGACATCCCCTATACGGTGATTTAGGAATTTTATACAACAGCCCTATCTTTCATGTTTTGCAGATTTTCATCATGTAGGCATATTGAAATCAAAACTCACTGAGAGTCATTATATGAACGATGGATAAATTACGTATTGCTCAACTTTTGCTTAGATTACTAGGCGGCAAGTCGAGCGCTGCGATCAAAACCCACTCAGGGGGAGCCAAAATCGTACAGCAAAGGTCAATAGGCCCTATATCAAGAATCCAAAACTAGCTAAAAAGCCAACAAATAGCGCATTAATTCATCGCTTAGTAGAGTTTTTTACGTTTCTGTGATTTTAGTGGTTGACACCTTGCAATGTCGTCATTAATATTTCGCCCCGTTGAGAGATACGCTTCCCCCTTAGCTCAGTTGGTTAGAGCGACGGACTGTTAATCCGCAGGTCCCCCGTTCGAGTCGGGGAGGGGGAGCCAAATTCTCACACTTGACTATTCCCCCTTAGCTCAGTTGGTTAGAGCGACGGACTGTTAATCCGCAGGTCCCCCGTTCGAGTCGGGGAGGGGGAGCCACTCCTTTACCGGAAAGTCAAAATCTTATTGTAGTTCCCCCTTAGCTCAGTTGGTTAGAGCGACGGACTGTTAATCCGCAGGTCCCCCGTTCGAGTCGGGGAGGGGGAGCCAATCAATAAGATATTGCTCAAAAAGAGCATTCCCAAAGTTCCAAATTGTTCCCCCTTAGCTCAGTTGGTTAGAGCGACGGACTGTTAATCCGCAGGTCCCCCGTTCGAGTCGGGGAGGGGGAGCCAATTCCACGAAAGCATTAGACTTTTTCCTGCATTTACACTACTCTACAAGCAATATTCTCACTGCATTTGCTCAAATAACAACCTTCTCTGTAATTTATCGACCAGACAAAAATCAAACCGATGAATTTGATAAAGAAATTGGCAATGCACCCGATACTATGGAATAACCCTCTTTAAGAAGCGTACTATGGCTGGTTTTAAAAAACTTATCGTACTCCAAGTCACCTCTTGGCTATTATTCTCCTTGATTGGTAGCTTTTTTTTCGCAACAAGTTTTGACTCTGCAATCAACAAAGCACAACAAAGTGCCCATACCATGGTGACAGAGTATATAAAGGATAAGAAACTCACTGAAGTTACTCCTGAACATATCCGCCAAGCTTTAAATAGCGGAGATGTTTTCTCAACTTTTATTGTACGAGACTTTAACGGTCAAACCGTTTTGCAAGTCAATACACCGAGCAACCTCCCCTTTATCGCCGAACTCATAGAATCAAATATCAATGCTATTCGCCCCCAATTTGCTGTTAACGATAGCAAAGACATCAAAATCGAATTCTTGATCAATGCACAAAGTCAGGCACAATTACTACAACAAGCCCTACTGCTACTTATCATTATTTCAGCGTTAGTTGCCTTTATTCCTGTTTTCTTTATGCAAGGCGTGTATAAAAAGCTGAATCGCAACGTTAGTATGACAGTGGCCAATGCGGTAGATTCATATATCACGCAAAATCAAGCTACCGACAATATTGAATTTGACTTTAACGATGGCAAAGTTGCAGAACTCGGCCAAGATTTAATCCCCTCTTTTAAACGCTTAGCCAGCTTTTTAAAGTCAAAGCAAGAAGACATCAAAAATGCCGCCCACTCTATCAAGCAAGAAGCGTATAAAGATGTGGTCACCGATCTTGGCAACCGTAATATGTTTGTTGAGTACTACGAGCAATATATCGAGTCGTCTGCCAAAAAGGCATTTGGCTCACTGGCGATGATCCGCTGTTCTGAATTGCAGGTCATTAACCAAACCCGCGGCTATCAAAAAGGCGATGAATACATTAAGTCAGTATCGGATATCATCAAGCACGTCACCGGCACTTATGCTGGCAGCCAGGTGTTCCGTTTAAATAGCTCGGATTTTGCAGTGATATTACCCAATGTGCCAAGTAAGGAAGCGGAAGAGTTTGGTGAAACACTGCAAGCCCGCTTTACTCAGTTCCAGCAAAACCAAGAACTATCATCAGTTGCAAACACTGGGATCGTGCCTTATGAGAACGGTAAACCACTTGGAGAACTACTCTCGGTCGTCGATAATGCGATGAGCATGGCGCAAAGCAAACAAGCCAATGCTTGGCATATTCAACGTGAGTCTGACTTAGTGAATAATGTCAGTGCTGGATTTGGCAATCAAAACTGGCGTCGCGTGATCCGCGATGTGATCAACAGCAAGCGTGTTAGCTTGATGATGCAAAATATCATGCCAATTGGTAAAAACTCTAAGGCCTATGCAGAGATCCAATCCCGCTTCAAAACCGAAGAAGGACAAATGCTACCAACTGCGTCCTTCCTTGCCATGGCGGAAAAGCTAGAAATGGCCATTGAGATTGATCAGCTGATCATCGACACCTCGCTAGAACTTATCAAAACGCGTAACTTTAATGAAAAGTATTTTGGGATCAACGTTACCGCATCGAGTGCTCATAATGATCAATTTGTGATCTGGTTAGAGCGTCGTTTGTTAAAAGAAACCAATCTGGCCTCTAAACTGGTATTTGAAGTTAGCGAGTTTGGCTTACAACAAAATATTAAAGCCAGTAAGCGCTTTATTGATATGGTTCATCGTGCCGGCGCTCGTATCACCGTCGAGCGTTTTGGTGTGGGTTTAACGTCGTTTAAGTTCTTTAGAGACTTAAAGCCTGACTATATCAAAATGGATGCAAGCTATACTCGTGGTCTAGAAGAAGACAAGAATAATCAATACTTTATGCGTTTAATGGTTGACCTTGCACACCGTATCGGTGTCAACGTATTTGCCGAAGGTATCGAGAGCCAAGAAGAGAAACACATCGTCGAAACGCTTTGTTTGGACGGTGTACAAGGCTATTACATCGAAAAACCAAAAGAAATCTAGGAAACCTGAGCTTGGATAATTCTCCCATTATCTAAGTTTAACGAAAGTTCCAAGGGCAACGTATTTGCCCTTCCCTTTCCCGCTGCCATTGCGCTGATTTTCGTACACTATCATTTGCCACACCAGTTACAATCTGTGTTACTATTGGCAGGAATTATCATTCAAATTTATCCATGCGATCGAAGAAGTTCACAAAGATAAGCTTGAAGATTATTTCGGCGCTAGCGGTAATCCAAGATCTAGCAATAAAATCACTCTATCACCATGATTTTATTGCTAAAAGCTCATATATTTAGCCTGATAAACAAACTCTGAATCAGGATTACTTGCTAATAACTGAATGAAAACTGTCAGCATTACATGACAAGCTACAGCCTCACACTATTTGAGAGGCTAGCTTAAATGATAGCAAGGCACATGTTTTCACTTAAAAAATTCAAAGCAGAACGGTGCTATCGGTTTAATTCTACTAAAAAGTATTTTTAGCAAAATTAAATCCAGTCAAAACTTGCACCTAGTAAGTTCTTTAATACAGTTAACTATCACCTCGATTTGACGGGAAAACCCGCATAAAGTGAATAAGTTATAGAGGCAGGAATGACCGAATACATTTTGTTGCTCATTGGCACAGTGCTGGTGAATAACTTCGTTTTAGTCCAATTTTTGGGCTTATGTCCATTTATGGGGGTATCTGGAAAATTGGATACCGCAGTGGGAATGTCGTTAGCGACCACCTTTGTTCTTACGCTAGCCTCAGTCACCAGCTACTTGGTCAATCAGTATATTTTATTGCCTCTCGACCTCACTTTTTTAAGAACGATGAGCTTTATTTTGGTTATCGCGGTAGTTGTACAATTTACGGAAATGGTGGTGCGTAAAACCAGTCCAACCTTGTATCGGTTACTGGGGATTTTCTTACCTTTGATCACCACCAACTGCGCTGTACTAGGCGTCGCACTACTTAATATCAAAAAAGACCACACCTTTTTAGAGTCTGCAGTCTATGGTTTTGGCGCTGCGGTTGGCTTTTCCATGGTTTTGGTGCTATTTGCCGCTTTGCGTGAGCGTTTAGCTGTCGCCGACGTGCCGACACCGTTTAAAGGCGCATCGATAGCGATGATCACCGCAGGACTTATGTCGCTTGCGTTTATGGGCTTTTCTGGATTGGTTAAGTTTTAGATATGACATTACTTTACGCATTACTTGCGCTGGGTGCGCTGGCGCTTATGTTTGGTATTGTACTTGGCTATGCCGCAGTGAAATACCGAGTTGAAAGCAACCCCATTGTTGAGCAGATAGACGCCATTCTGCCACAAACTCAATGCGGCCAGTGTGGCTATCCCGGCTGTCGACCTTACGCTGAAGCGATTGCGAATGGCGATGACGTAAATAAATGCCCTCCCGGCGGTGAAGCTACAGTGAAAAAACTGGCGGACTTAATGGGCGTAGAAGCAAAGCCACTAGCTGGCGGAGAAGACGCAGAGCCGGTCAAGAAAGTGGCTTACATTCGTGAAGACGAATGTATTGGCTGTACCAAATGCATTCAAGCTTGCCCCGTGGATGCTATCGTTGGTGCAACCAGACAAATGCACACCGTGCTCATCGACGAGTGCACAGGCTGCGATCTGTGTGTCGAGCCCTGCCCGGTCGATTGTATTGATATGATCCCGGTTGCACAGACCAAGCAAACGTGGAAGTGGCAGCTAGACGCCATTCCTGTGACACAGATTGATTAAGAGGTTTAAGTGGAAACATTACTTGAACAAATAGAAAGTGGAAAACTGTGGCAGTTCCCAGGTGGCATCCATCCACCAGAGCAAAAGACATTATCCAACCAACAACCGATTGCTCGTTTACCTTTGCCTGATAAACTAATTCTGCCCCTAAAGCAGCACATTGGTGCCAATGGTAGCCTGTTGGTTAACTCTGGCGATCACGTCCTTAAGGGTCAAGCATTGACGGCTCCCGGCACGAACTGGTCACTGCCCATCCACGCTCCCACATCTGGCACCATTGAAGCGATAAAGCCGATGCCGTCGGCGCATCCATCCGCGCTACCTGAGCTCAGTATTATTTTGCGCCCAGACGGTGAAGATAAGTGGACACCACTGAACCCAATTAGCGACATTAGCACGCTTGATAACAAACAGCTTATCGATATTATCCACCAAGCTGGTATTGCCGGTATGGGCGGTGCGGGATTCCCAACCTATGTCAAAGCAGACAGCCCAAAGCCCATTGAGTTTTTAGTCGTCAATGGCATTGAGTGCGAACCATATATTACAGCCGATGATCGTTTGATGCGTGAGCGCGCCAAAGAAATCATCGCAGGCGTCGAAGTGCTACAAGGTATATTGAAACCACAAAAAGTGTTGTTTGGCATTGAAGATAATAAACCAGAAGCCATTGCGGCGATCACCGCAGCGGCTCAGCATAATCAGGATATCTTAGTCCGTAGTGTGCCAACCAAATACCCTTCTGGTGGTGAAAAGCAACTGGTCAAGCTATTAACTTCCAAAGAAGTACCAAGTGCTGGAATACCAGCGGATATCGGCGTACTGGTGCAGAACGTTGGAACACTGTTCGCAATTTGGCAAGCCATTTTTGAGGGTAAACCACTTATTGAGCGTGTAGTTACCGTGACCGGTAATACCATTACTCAGCCAAGCAACGTGTGGGCTTTACTCGGCACTGAAATAAAGCACCTGCTAGACTCACAAGGCTTTTCGCCAGTAGAGGCGCAGCGTGTAGTCATGGGCGGTCCAATGATGGGCTTTACCTTGCCATCGGTTAGGATCCCTGTGGTCAAAACCACCAACTGTATACTCGCGCCAGACAACCAAGAACTTGCGATCCCGGGTGATGAAAAGGCATGTATTCGCTGTAGTGCCTGTGCAGATGCCTGCCCTCAAAGCTTATTACCACAGCAGTTACAATGGTTTGCTAAAGGCAAAGAGTACCAAAAGTTAGAGGAATACAACCTCTTTGACTGTATCGAATGTGGTGCGTGCTCTTATGTTTGCCCGAGCGAAATCCCCTTGGTGCAATACTATCGTGTAGCCAAAGCCGATATTCGCGAACAAAAGCTCGAACAAGTCAAAGCAGAGCGTGCTAAAGAGCGTTTTGAGGCAAGAAAAGAGCGCTTAGAGCGCGAACAAGAAGAACGCCAAAATAAACATAAACGCCGTTCGGCGGGCGCTGCACCAAAAGCCGCAGATAAAGAAAAAGTGCAAGAAGCACTCTCACGCGTTAAAGATAAGCAGTCAGATAAATCCGCGGTCCAAGCTGCGATTGCACGCGCCAAAGCCAAACGAGGTGAGAACGGCGAGTTAGAGCCGGATAACAGCGCCATTGCTGAAGAGCGTGCAAAACGCAAAGCGCAGGCGCGTAAATATAAAGAAGAAAAAACTGACCAGCCTGAAAGCACAGATAAAAAAGATGCAGTAGCCGCCGCCATTGCTCGCGCTAAGGCGAAAAAAGCCGCGGCCCAAACTGCGCCTGAATCTGAGCCAGCCGCAGCAGATGATAAAAAGGCAGCCGTAGCTGCTGCAATCGCCCGGGCTAAAGCCAAAAAAGCAGCCGCAGAAGACACAGCTGAACCAGAAGCCAATGCAGCGCCAAGCGATAAAAAAGCCGCTGTTGCCGCCGCAATTGCAAGAGCTAAGGCCAAGAAAGCCGCTAAAGAAGCGGAAGAAGCAGGTGAAAGCATAAGCGAGCAAGTTGAGGTTGTCCAAAGCGCTCAAACCGATAACGCTGACGAAGATCCACGTAAAGCCGCCGTTGCCGCCGCAATTGCTAGAGCTAAGGCCAAGAAAGCCGCCAAAGAGGCGGAAGAAGCTGGTGCAAGCGTGAGCGAGCAAGCAGAAGCCGCTCCAACGAAAAGCGCCGAGGAAGATCCACGTAAAGCCGCCGTTGCCGCCGCAATCGCCAGAGCTAAGGCCAAGAAAGCCGCCAAAGAGGCGGAAGAAGCTGGTGCAAGCGTGAGCGAACAAGCAGAAGCCGCCTCAACGGAAAGTGCTGACGAGGATCCACGTAAAGCTGCCGTTGCCGCCGCAATTGCCAGAGCTAAGGCCAAGAAAGCTGCTAAAGAGGCGGAAGAAGCTGGCGCAAGCGTGAGCGAACAAGCAGAAGCCGCCCCAACGGAAAGTGCTGACGAAGATCCACGTAAAGCTGCCGTTGCCGCCGCAATTGCCAGAGCTAAGGCCAAGAAAGCAGCTAAAGAGGCTGAAGAAGCAGGCGCAAGCGTGAGCGAACAAGCAGAAGCCGCTCCAACGGCAAGCGCCGAGGAAGATCCACGTAAAGCTGCCGTTGCCGCCGCAATTGCCAGAGCTAAGGCCAAAAAAGCCGCTAAAGAGGCACAAGAAGCTGGCGAAAGCGTGAATGAGCAAGGCGAAGAAACAAATGAGCCAACGGCGGGATCAGAAACAGACTCCAGCCGTACAGAGCAAGATGCTGAGGGCACATCTGAGCAGCAACAAGCACTTAGCCCTGAAGCACGTAAAAAAGCCGCCGTTAAAGCCGCAATTGCAAGAGCAAAAGCGAAGAAGCAAGCGAAAGAACAAGAAGGAAATGAACCGTCATGAAACTAACCATGGCCTCATCCCCGCACAATCATAGCCATAAGTCGGTCAACAAAATCATGATGACCGTCATGGCAGCCTGTATTCCCGGGATCTTAGTCCAAACCTACTATTTTGGTTTTGGTGTATTGATCCAGTTGGCTTTGGCGCTTATTACCGCAAGCCTTGCTGAAGCGCTAGTGCTAAAGCTAAGAGGTCGAGCGATATGGCCCAGCCTCAGCGACGGCAGTGCTTGGCTCACCGCTGTGTTGCTGGCCATCAGTATTCCGCCGCTAGCCCCTTGGTGGATAACCGTCATTGGTGCATTTTTTGCCATCGCTATTGTAAAACAGCTATACGGTGGCCTAGGCTTTAATCTTTTCAACCCGGCCATGGCGGCCTATGTATTGTTGCTGATCTCCTTCCCTGTACAAATGACTTCGTGGTCACCTATTCAAGCGCTCACGCTAGAGTCGCTAAGCTTTGTCGACCAACTCGCAATGATCTTTACCGAGTCCACCAGCCAAGGTGTTACACTTGACGTATGGCGTGCAGGCGTGATTGACGGTGCGACTGGTGCAACGCCATTAGACTCGGTAAAAACCGCTGTCTCACAAGGCTTAACCGTGAATGAGGCGATGAGTAAGCAGGGTTTTGGAGCGCTTGCAGGACTTGGTTGGCAATATGTTAACCTCGCCTTTTTGCTAGGTGGTCTTTACCTGCTAAAAGCCAAAGTGATCAACTGGCATATTCCTGTAGCCTTTATTGCCAGTCTTGGCCTTGCTAGTGCGATTGGCTATATCATTGCTCCTGAGTCAGAGCCCGGCACCCTATTCCACTTGTTAAGTGGCGGCGCTATGCTTGGTGCCTTCTTTATTGCCACCGATCCGGTGTCGGCCTCCACCACTAACTTAGGTCGCCTGATTTACGGCGCGGCAATCGGCTTTACTGTCTATGTGATTCGCCAATTTGGTGGCTATCCAGACGCCGTTGCATTTGCAGTTGTGATCATGAATATGGCAGTGCCACTTATCGATCATTACACTCAGCCTCGTACTTATGGTCATGGAGCAAAATCATGATAATTCAATCGATGCAGAAAAATGGCCTGATCCTCGCGGCATTTGCACTGGCAACAACAGGAGCGGTCGCACTGATTAATGACCTCACCAAAGATAAAATTGCCAGCCAAGAGCAACAGCACCTGATGCAACTACTTTCTCAGGTGATTGCAGCAGATAAGTACGACAATACTCTGTATTTGGATTGCACCACCAGCAACGCCTTAGAACTTGGCCCAGGCGGTCCACACACAATTTACAGAGCCAGACTCAATGGTGAACCCTCAGCTCTTTTAGTGAGACATATCACCCCGAAAGGCTACAGTGGCAATATTGATGTCTTAACCGCTGTCGATAGACAAGGTCTGATCTCAGGTGTGCGTATAACGCGCCATGAAGAAACCCCAGGCCTTGGTGATAAGGTAGAGCTGGCAAAGTCGGCTTGGGTAACGACTTTCAACGGCGTTCAAGTTGAAGGTGAAAAAGACCCTAAAATGAATGTGAAAAAAGACGGCGGTCAATTTGATTCATTTACCGGCGCAACCATTACCCCACGCGCTGTGGTAACCTCGGTAAATCAGGCCGCATGGTTTGCCAAAACTCATTTTGATGCGCTATTTAACGCGCCTAATACTTGCGAGGTGTCACAATGAGTCAGTTAAAATCGCTCTTTCAAGAAGGTACATGGCAAAATAACCCTGCTTTAGTGCAGCTTTTGGGCCTGTGTCCGCTCCTCGCGGTGACTTCAACGGTAACCAATGCCTTAGGGCTTGGTATTGCCACATTACTGGTACTGGTTGGTTCTAACTTTACCGTATCCGTGGTGAGAAACGGGGTGCCAAAAGACATTCGTATTCCCGTGTTTGTCATGATCATCGCCGCCTTTGTTACGGTTATTCAACTACTCATGAACGCTTATACCTTTGGTCTGTATCAATCCCTTGGTATATTTATTCCGTTAATCGTAACCAACTGCGCCATTATTGGTCGTGCCGAGGCATTCGCCTCCAAGAATAGTCCACTGTTATCGGTTTGGGATGGTTTAATGATGGGGCTGGGTTTTGCACTGGTGCTATTTGTACTGGGTGCAATGCGCGAACTTATTGGTCAAGGAACACTATTTGATGGTGCCGAGCTACTCCTTGGCAACTGGGCAAGTGTATTGCGTATTGAGATTTTCTCATTCGATCATCAATTTTTAGTTGCAATCCTGCCACCGGGCGCCTTTTTAGGCCTTGGTTTTTTGATTGCTGCGAAAAACATTATCGACGCTCAGCTCAAAGCTAAAGCTGCGCCAACAGCCGAAGAAGTAAAAGGCCCAAGAGCACGGGTCACTAACTTAAACTAATGCGGTAATAATGATGCCATTAAGCAGCGATACCGTCACTATCGCTGTTTAATGAAAATAACCGCATGCTACCGTCATTGAAATTAGCAAGTAAATCTTATGAATAAACAAAAACGTATAGAAATACTCACGCGACTCAGGGACGAAAATCCGCACCCTGAAACTGAGCTAGAATACTCGTCACCCTTCGAGCTTTTAGTTGCCGTTACCCTCTCAGCACAAGCCACTGATGTTGGGGTAAACAAAGCGACACGCAAACTCTTCCCTGTTGCCAACACGCCTGAGAAAATTCTGGAGCTTGGCCTTGAAGGCTTAAGAGACTATATCAAAACCATTGGTTTATTTAATTCAAAAGCCAATAACGTCTATAAAATGTGTCAGATCCTCGTCGACAAACACGGCTCCGAAGTTCCTGAAAACCGTGAAGCACTAGAAGCACTGCCGGGGGTCGGTCGCAAAACCGCCAACGTGGTACTAAACTGCGCTTTTGGCTGGCCGACAATTGCCGTAGACACCCATATATTCCGCGTCTCCAACCGCACCAAGTTCGCCATGGGTAAAGATGTGGTGGCAGTCGAGCAAAAGCTAGAGAAGGTTGTACCAAAAGAGTTTAAAGTGGATGTCCACCACTGGCTAATTCTCCATGGCCGCTATGTGTGCACCGCGCGTAAACCTAAATGTGGCAGCTGTTTGATTGAAGATTTGTGTGAGTTTAAAGAGAAGACTGATAGCTAATCTTTGTTTTAGCATAAGCACAACTTTTATTTGTGGTGGTTACCGTGAATTTGTTGTTTCGTAAAATTATTCAAGCGATATGAAAACACAGCTCGCTGCGTAAAGCAGCTCCTACTTCACGCCACATTCGTATCGACGTGATGGCTAGCCTAAGGCAATACCACTGCTGAATACCCTATTCCATCTGGTCCGTTACCAGTAGGGAGTTCAAATAAGGTTTTGCCAGATACAATATCTATAACAAGGACCTTATTTTTTTGGTAAGCGGATAAAAATAAAGTGCGATCGTCTGGATGGAGGATCACGCCTTTTGGTCCTGTTCCCGGCTCAAACTTTATTTGACGCAGCTTTTCTTTGTGCATTGCATCGATCACATCAAGGGTGTGATTCCTATAGTCTGGGATCACAGCAAACTGCTCATCGCGGGTAAGTAACACACGGTATGGAAAGCTATAGCCTTTCCATTGCTTAATTATACGCTCATTTGCTACATCAAACACGGTAACTAAGCCATCATCGTTGCTACCAACCCAGAGCTCTGAGCCACTTTTATTTATGGTGATAGCCTCTGGTACTTTTGGCATTGAAATTTTGCGAAGTAAGGCACCTGACTTTACATCTAATTCAGACACTGAATCTGCGCGCATATTTGTGGTGTAAACACGCTCGCTAGACGCCGGCAGCGCCACCATATGAGAACCTCTTTGCTCTGTTGCTATTACTTTATCAATTTTCCCCGACTCTATATCAACGATTACCACACTGTCGGAGCCTTCAGACGATACTGCAACGCGTTTTTGGTCTTTTAAAAACAACACGCCATGTGGCCTTGGATAACGAGACAAATCAATGGTTTTTACTTTTTTTGCTTGCCGAACGTCAAAAACACTTAGACTATTGCCACGTGCATAATTAGTGACAACAGCCGTATGCCCGTCGGCACTCATTGCTAATTCATGTGGTCCTCTGCCGGTTGCGAGCGTCAGCTTAATTTTTCGGCTGCTAAGATCGATGAAATCAACCGAGTTCCCCTTTTTATTTACAACAACCAATGTTCCCGACAAGTTATTTGTATCAGCCCATGAAGGGAAGCTGATTAAACACCCAAATAAGAACACATACACAACATAATTAACCAATCTCATTTTGACTCCTTTTGATCTGTTAGCTAGTACTGTTGTTTTTATCACTACTGTATTTATCATTGAAAAGCAATCGTAATACAGCCTTCAAAAACACCCTATCCCAAATTTAACTCAGACACGCCTGATACTCGAAACCTTCCTGTTTCCTATGTTGAATAGCACACTTTCCATCACTCGCAACAACTTCCTCGCCTACATCCGTTTTACAATTTCTGGAACATTTTCAAAGTATTGATTTCACAAATCACTACGCTTTCTTTATGCTAATGAAAGTCTTTAAATTTTAATGCGAATATCATTATGCTACCTGTCCTTCGTATCTTGTTGATAGAACAAGAGCCAGCTGTATTGCAATCGCTCTCAAGCAATCTGTCAAAAACGATCCCTAATTTTGAGCGAGAGGATGTTCAAATCGATATTATTGAATGCCTCGAACTTTCAAAAGCCTTGGAGCATGTCACTGAAGATGGTGATATTCAAGCTGTCGTGCTGAGTTGGGATGTGCACAACAAAAGTGGCGAACAAACCTATAGTCGCTTTATCGAGCAATTAAAAAGTATTCGTCTAGAATTACCGGTTTACGTTATTGGCGATGACACTAAAGGGCTTGAGATAGTCAACGAATCCGAGGAAATCGAGTCTTTCTTCTTTAAAGATGAAGTTATCTCAGATCCTGAAGCCATTTTGGGATATATGATCAATGACTTTGATGACAGAGCCGAGACGCCATTTTGGACCGCGTATCGCAGTTATGTCGGCGAAGCGAACGACTCTTGGCATACTCCGGGTCACAGCGGCGGTTCGAGCTTTAGAAACTCTCCTTATATCAAAGATTTTTATCAATTCTATGGCCGTAATGTCTTTGTCGGAGACTTGTCTGTATCGGTTGATTCGTTAGGTTCACTGTCAGACAGCACCAATACCATTGGCCGCGCTCAGGAATCCGCTGCGGCAACGTTTGAGGTTAAACGCACCTACTTCGTGACCAACGGTTCGTCCACCTCGAATAAAATTATTTTGCAAACCCTACTTCGCAAGGGCGATAAGGTGATCATCGACCGCAACTGTCATAAGTCTGTGCACTATGGCATTTTGCAATCGGCCAGTTTCCCAATCTATTTGTCGAGTATCTTAAATCCAAAATATGGCATATTTGCACCGCCTTCACTGGCCGATATTAAGCAAGCGATTGAACAAAATACCGATGCAAAACTACTGGTGCTCACCGGCTGTACCTATGATGGTTTGCTGAGCGACCTGAAACAAGTCGTAGAATTTGCCCATCAGCATGGCATCAAAGTCTTTATTGATGAAGCTTGGTTTGCTTACTCGCTATTTCACCCTAGCTTGCGCCATTATTCCGCCATTCATGCAGGTGCCGATTATGTCACTCATTCGGCGCATAAAGTCGTATCGGCATTTTCGCAGGCATCTTATATCCATATTAACGACCCTGATTTTGATGCTGATTTCTTCCGTGAGATTTACAGTATCTACGCCAGCACCTCGCCCAAATACCAACTTATAGCGTCTTTGGATGTGTGCCAGAAGCAGTTGGAGATGGAAGGCTATAAGTTACTCAATGCGCTGCTGAACCATGTTGCAGAGTTCAAACAGCAGATGGCCTCGCTCAAACATATTAAAGTGCTTGATAAGCAAGACTTTATGAACATATTCCCACATTTTAGTGGCGATAATATGGGGCATGATCCGCTTAAAATCCTCATAGATATTAGTGAACTACCATATTCGTTAAAGGATATTCATAAATTCCTGTTAGACGAAATTGGGCTGGAGATTGAGAAATATACGCACAGTACCATCTTAGTCTTACTAACCTTGGGTGGTACACGCTCAAAGATCATTCGTTTATACAATGCCTTAAAGAAACTTGATGGCGGCAAGGTAAAACTATCGAAGTCAACGCGACGCTCACGCTTACCTGAGAACTTACCCGCAATTGACCTTGCTTGTATTCCTAGTGATGCCTTCTACGGCGAGCGTGAATCTGTACCTATTAGCAAGAGCAACAACCGAATTTGTGCAGGCTTAGTCACCCCGTATCCTCCGGGTATTCCGCTTTTGGTGCCGGGCCAACATATTACCCAAGAGCATATTGAATATCTCAAGGAGCTGGCAGGCCAAGGATTGACCATTCAAGGTAGTTTCGATGGTGAGATCTATGTGCTTAAAGAGGACAAATAACGCGAGCTAATATCATAATCCAGTACTAGGCAGCCCTGCTGTAAGATATCGCTGCCTAGTATAAACAACTTAAAGCACTTTATTTTTCTTTCCATATCCCAAATACTGATTCACCGATTTAATGTTAACCACCCACTAATTTAAGCGCTCGTTTGGCACACCTATTGCTTATAAAACCACAGATGTCATTTTTTTGATTTGGAGTTTTGTATGGAATTTGCGTTACTTGCTATTTTGGCTCTAGTGGTCGTTGCTTCCATTGTCGCTTCTAAGTACACCGATGTGGGTGGCAATCCTTATCCGTTTAATCGTAAAGAATCTGTTTTTACCACCGTTGAAGCATCGTTTCTACATTTATTAGAACGTGCTGTTGGCGATAGATATAAAATCGTAAGCCGCATTAAACTCATTGATGTGATTGAGTGCAAACCGGGGATCTCTCCAAAAGCACGTCGTGCCGCGGTAACTAAAGCTAAGAACAAACAGCTGGATTATGTCTTGGTAGATAAAGAGACACTGAAAATTGTTGCCGCTGTTGATTTAGTTAACAACGCCAATAAAAACGGCCATAAAGCACAAAAAGATTGGTTTGTCAGTGGCGCTCTGGAATCTGCGGGTATTCCACACATTCGCATGAAAATCAAAAGTGGCTACCAAAGTGCTGAGGTTCGTGCGGCAATCCTATTCAAGCTTGGCCAAAAAGTGGAGATGCCAAAGAAAACCAGAAATCGCACCTACAAACCTGCGGTACTGTCCCCTTCACAGGCAAAAGCACAGTCAACTCAGTTGGCAGAAATATAGCAAAACGGGCGTCAGCCCGTTTTTTGTTTTACCTATCAAAACCCCTTTCGTATAATAAAAGCAATTTTGACACTGGGGCTTTCCCCACCACAAATTAGGAATCTTTTGATGAAAGTAGGCATTATCGGCGCAATGGAGCAAGAAGTTACCATTTTGCGTAACACCATGGAAAACCCGCAAACATTGACCAAAGGTGGCTTTACTTTTTATACCGGCAAACTAGCTGGTCTTGACGTAACGCTTGTACAGTCTGGCATTGGTAAAGTGGCAGCAACAGTTGCGACAACTTTGCTTATCGACAACTTTGCGCCAGATTGCGTGATCAACACGGGTTCTGCTGGTGGTTTTGAGCCTTCACTAAACGTCGGCGATGTGGTTATTTCAAATGAAGTACGTCATCACGATGTTGATGTTACTGCATTTGGCTATGAAATTGGTCAAGTTCCACAAATGCCTGCTGCGTTCACTTCGCATGCAAAATTAGTTGAGGCAGCAGAGCAAAGCGTACATGAACTTGAAGGCATTCAAACTATGGTTGGCTTGATCTGTACGGGTGACTCATTTATGTGCGATCCGGTACGCATCGACAAGGCGCGTGCAGACTTCCCTACTATGTTAGCAGTAGAAATGGAAGGCGCAGCAATTGCGCAGGCTTGTCATTCTCTAAACACGCCATTTGTTGTGATCCGCTCGCTATCTGATATCGCCGGCAAAGAATCACCGCAATCATTCGAGGAGTATCTAGAAGTCGCTTCGGTTAACTCTTCTAAAATGGTGATGGCACTACTTAATAAGCTGGATAAGGTTACGCTTTAGTGCTCGACAGCTTGCTTCAGGCCCATGAAGGCCTGATCATTTTCTTACTGGCGATTTTTGCCAGCCTAGGGGTAAGGTTATCAACACTTTATCACCCTAATCTTATTCTTAGCCTTGTTTTTAAAGCCATTGCCGAAAGAGTTTATCGCCCCAAAGCGGCTTCTAGTTATCAACTATTATCAGGCACACTGGGATTCTTCCTCCCTATATTAACCATCACCGTATTAACTTATGCGATTATTAGCTTTGCTTTTTATCCTAATTGGCTCGGTGGGCTGGTGTTGTTTTTATGCTTAGATATTGGCCATGAAAGCCGTGCTAAGCGCATTTCCGCGCTGATAAAGTCAAAGCAAAAAGTGACTGCAAGAGCCGTGTTGCAAGGAATGGTAGCAAGAGATGTAGAGAAGCTAACAGAGCTTGGTATTTGTAAAGCCACCATAGATAGCACCGCATTAAATACCCTGCGCCATTTTTTTGTCATTGCTTTACTGTATCTAACAGCAGGCCCCTATCTCGCGCTATTTTATAAACTGTTACTACTGTGTGACCATGCTTGGCGGCAAGTAATGCTCCCCTCAAGCCGTTTTATGGCAAGCCTTTCCCGCATGATTTGGCTCATTGAGTTTGTGCCTATTCGATTATTAATTACCTGCTTTTCATTGCTACTTAGACCAAAGCAAACTTGGCACTACATTAAATACTACGGCCGTCACTTTAGCCAAACGAATACTGGATGGGCACTGAGCTTTTTTGCAGCAAATTTACATACACAGCTCGCAGGGCCGCGCTTTTATTTTGGTGAACGTTATGAGGTGATGCGGGTAGGTGCAAAAGCGCAGCCCTCAGCTGAGCATATTCAGCATTTACTCGGGCTCCTCAATCAGATGCGCTGGCTATTTATTGCCACTTCCGCCTTACTACTTGTAATTATTAATTTTCTCAGGCTGATGGCTTAGGATACTTAGAAAAATAAGCTCCCCACTTAGCCAAAAACAAAAAACCCAGCACAAAGCTGGGTTTTTGAATGCTCAGAAAAACTTACTTTTTCTTCACTGCTTTTTTGTTTGGAAGGTCAGTGATTGAACCTTCAAAGATTTCAGCAGCTAGACCGATTGACTCGTTCAGCGTTGGGTGAGCGTGGATAGTAAGCGCTAGGTCTTCACCGTCAGCACCCATCTCTACTGCTAGACCGATTTCACCAAGCATTTCACCTGCATTGATACCAACCATAGCACCACCGATCACGCGGCCTGACTCTTTATCAAAGATAAGCTTAGTTGAACCTTCAGTACGTGCAGAAGCGATTGCACGGCCAGAAGCAGCCCACGGGAATACCGCAGTTTCAATGCTTAGACCTTGCTCTTTTGCTTCTTTCTCAGTCACACCAACCCAAGCGATTTCTGGATCTGTGTATGCAATTGAAGGAATACACTTAGGATCGAAGTAATGCTTCTTACCAGAGATAACTTCAGCAGCAACGTGACCTTCATGAACCGCTTTGTGCGCAAGCATAGGTTGACCTACGATGTCACCGATAGCGAAGATGTGATCAACGTTAGTCTTCATTTGCTTGTCAGTGCTGATAAAGCCACGCTCATCAACATTTACGCCCGCTTTGTCAGCGTCAATTAGCTTACCATTTGGTGTACGACCAACAGCAACTAGTACTTTGTCATAACGAACTTGGCCTTCAGGTGCTTGCTTGCCTTCGAAAGATACGTAGATACCGTCTTCTTTCGCTTCAACAGCAACCACTTTAGTAGAAAGCATTACGTTAAACTTGTCTTTAACGTACTTTTGGTAAATCTTGATAACGTCTTTGTCAGCCGCTGGTACTAGTTGATCAGCAAACTCAACTACGTCGATCGCTGAACCTAGTGAACGGTAAACTGTACCCATCTCAAGACCGATGATACCACCGCCTAGTACAAGTAGCTTTTCAGGCACGTCTTTAAGCTCAAGTGCACCTGTAGAGTCGATGATACGCTCGTCTTCAGGAATGAAAGGAAGGCTTACAGGCTGAGAACCCGCTGCAATGATTGCGTTATCAAAGGTCACTGTTTTCGCACCGTCAGCACCTTCAACAGCGATAGTGTTAGAACCTGTGAACTTACCGTAGCCGTTAACTACAGTTACTTTACGCATCTTAGCCATTCCGCCAAGACCACCAGTAAGTTGACCGATAACAGACTCTTTCCATGAACGGATTTTGTCTAGGTCAATTTGTGGAGCACCGAAAGAAACACCGTGAGAAGCCATTTCTGCTGCATCATCAATTACCTTTGCAACGTGAAGAAGGGCTTTTGAAGGGATACAACCAACGTTCAAGCACACACCACCTAGCGTGTCGCGAGATTCGATTAGTGTAACGTCTAAACCTAAGTCTGCTGCACGGAATGCTGCAGAGTAACCACCAGGACCACCGCCTAGTACAACAACTTGAGTTTTGATTTCGTTGCTCATGTTATTACCTTAACTGTTATTTGAACGGGTTTACTCGTCGAGAGTAGCCGACCCAAAGTGCCTGCCAAACACCCGATTCGGGGCACAGGGCAGAGAGAGTTATTATTGCTCGAAAGTGTATCATTCACACTCTCTATTGTCCCGCCTAATTATCAAGCGGAACAACAAAATACAAGAAAACCGCATCACCTAAGTCATGCGGTTTCTATTCTTACATTACTAGCTGGCGAATATCGCTTAGGTAGTTTGCAAGTGTCACAGTAAAGCGAGCTGCTAGCGCGCCGTCAATGACACGATGGTCGTATGAACAGCTTAGCGGCACCATTAGGCGCGGCTCAAACTCTTTACCATTCCATTTCGGTTTGAAGTCTGACTTAGAAACACCCAAAATCGCAACTTCAGGAGCATTAACGATTGGCGTAAACGCCGTACCGCCGATACCGCCTAGGCTTGAAATAGTGAAACAGCCGCCCTGCATATCAGCAGACGTCAGTTTACCATCACGTGCTTTCTTAGAAATTTCCATCAACTCGCGTGATATCTCAATGATGCCTTTCTTGTTCACGTCGCGAACAACAGGAACCACTAGACCATTTGGTGTATCAACCGCGATACCGATGTGAACATATTTCTTCAAGATTAAGCTCTCACCATCTTCAGATAGTGAAGAGTTAAACGTTGGGAACTCTTCAAGTGCTTTTGCAGCCGCTTTCATCACGAATACTAATGGCGTGATCTTCACACCCATTTTCTTCTTCTCAGCTAGCACGTTCTGTTCTTTACGGAACGCTTCAAGCTCTGTGATATCTGCTTCGTCAAACTGCGTAACATGTGGGATTTGTACCCAGTTACGGTGAAGGTTTGCACCCGATAGCTTGTTGATGCGAGAAAGTTTCTTCTCTTCAATTTCACCAAACTTGCTGAAATCTACTTTTGGCCAAGGAATAAGACCAAGCTCACCGCCGCCAGTGTTGCCACCTTTTGCGATTTGACCAGATTCAACTTGCTTAACCAGCTCTTTCACGTAGTTTTGTACGTCTTCTTTTAGTACACGGTTTTTACGACCTGTACCTTTAACGCGAGCTAGGTTAACCCCAAACTCACGCGCTAAACGACGTACCACAGGCGAGGCGTGGGCATACTGATCATTCGCCACAAAATCATCTTTTTGTGCTGATGCTTTTGGTGCTTCAGATTTTGCCGCGGGAGCCGCTGATTGAGTAGGCTTTTCTTCAGCTTTAGCTGCTGCCTGAGGTGCAGGTGCCGCGCCCTTTACTTCGAATACGAAGATTAAAGAGCCCGTTGATACTTTGTCGCCGGCATTGACTTTGATCTCTTTAATTGTACCTGCAAACGGTGCTGGTACTTCCATTGAGGCTTTGTCGCCTTCAACCGTGATAAGAGATTGTTCGTCTTCAACGCTGTCACCAACAGCAACCATGATTTCAGTGACTTCAACTTCGTCGCCACCGATATCTGGTACATGCACTTCTTTTTCAGCTGATGCAGCTGGTGCTTGCTCTTCAGCTGGCGCTTCTGCAGCTTCGGTAGTCGCAGGTGCATCACCGCTACCTGCCACTTCGAAGATGAAGATCAATGAACCGGTTGACACTTTGTCACCCGCGTTGATTTTCACTTCTTTGATAGTACCTGCAAATGGTGCTGGTACTTCCATTGAGGCTTTGTCGCCTTCAACCGTGATAAGCGATTGCTCTTCTTCAACAACATCACCCGCAGCTACTAAGATTTCAGTGACTTCAACTTCATCGCCACCAATATCTGGTACGTGAACTTCTTTCACTTCTGTCTTGCCAGAGGCGCTTGCTTCTGGCTTAGCTTCTTCTGCTGGTTGCTCTGCCGGTGCTTCTTCACCTGCCGCTTCAAAGATCATAATCAAAGAGCCAGTCGATACTTTATCGCCTTCCGCTATTTTGATTTCTTTAACTGTACCCGCCACTGAGGCAGGTACTTCCATTGATGCTTTGTCGCCTTCAACAGTGATAAGCGATTGCTCTTCTGCAACCGTGTCACCTACGCTTACTAGGATCTCGGTTACTTCAACCTCATCGGCACCAATATCTGGAACATGAATTTCGATTGCCATCACTCGTCCTCTTATGCGTAAAGTGGGTTAGTTTTGGTGGTGTCGATATCAAATTTCTTGATAGCGTCAGTCACTACTGATTTTTCAACTTTGCCTTGCTTAACTAGCTCGCCAAGTGCAGCAACTACCACGTAACCGGCATTCACTTCAAAGTGACGACGTAGGTTTTCACGGCTGTCTGAACGACCGTAACCGTCTGTGCCAAGTACTTTGTAAGATGCGCTCGGCATAAATGCACGTACTTGATCAGCGTAGTTTTTCATGTAATCCGTAGCAGCGATTGCTGGCGCATCACCAAGTACGCTGGTGATGTAAGCCACTTTTTGCTCTGCTTCTGGGTTAAGCATGTTGAAACGCTCTGCATCTTGACCGTCACGAGCAAGCTCGTTAAATGACGTTACAGAGAATACGTCTGAACCGATACCGTAGTCGTCGCTTAGGATCTGCGCCGCTTTACGTACTTCGTTCAGGATAGTACCCGAGCCCATTAGCTGAACCTGTGCTTTGTCGCCAGTGTAGCTTTCAAGCTTGTAAATACCCTTACGAATACCTTCCTCAGCGCCCTCAGGCATTGCTGGCATATGGTAGTTTTCGTTCATTAGCGTTAGGTAGTAGAACACGTTCTCTTGCTCTGGACCGTACATACGACGAATACCATCTTGCAGAATAACCGCTACTTCGTAAGCAAACGTTGGGTCGTAAGAAATACAGTTAGGCACTGTACCTGCTTGAATGTGTGAGTGACCGTCTTCGTGCTGCAGACCTTCACCATTTAGCGTTGTACGACCAGCAGTTGCACCTAATAGGAAGCCACGCGCTTGTTGGTCGCCCGCCATCCACGCCATATCACCTACACGTTGGAAACCAAACATTGAATAGTAGATATAGAACGGGATCATTGGTAGGTCGTTCGTGCTGTATGACGTTGCCGCTGCAACCCATGAAGACATCGCGCCTAGCTCATTGATACCTTCTTGTAGTACCTGACCTGACGTTGCTTCTTTATAGTAAGAAACGATATCGCGGTCTTCTGGACTGTAGTTTTGGCCGTGCGGGTTGTAAATACCGATTTGACGGAATAAACCTTCCATACCAAAAGTACGCGCTTCATCAGCAATAATTGGAACAACGCTCTTGCCGATATTCTTGTCTTTTAACAAGATATTAAGTGCACGAACGTATGCCATTGTGGTTGAGATATCACGCTTTTGTTCTTCTAGAAGCGGTTTAAATGCATCTAGCTCAGGTAGCGTAAGCGTTTCTGTGAAGTTAGGTAGACGCTTAGGTGTATAACCGTGAAGCGCGTTACGGCGTGCATGTAGATATTCGTGCTCTTTTGACCCTTCTTCTAGCGTCAAGTAAGGTAGATCTTGTAATTGCTCATCAGATACCAAGTCATCTAAACCTAGACGTGAACGTAGGTGCGCTACGTGTGTCATGTCCATTTTCTTAACTTGGTGAGCAATGTTTTTACCTTCAGCCGCAGCGCCCATACCGTAACCTTTTACCGTTTTAGCTAGGATAACCGTTGGACGACCTTTGGTGTCTTGTGCCGCTTTAAATGCAGCAAATAGCTTAGATGGCTCATGACCACCGCGCTTCAACGCGAAGATTTCGTCGTCAGTCATATCAGCAACAAGCGCTGCTGTTTCTGGGTAACGACCGAAGAAGTGTTCACGTACAAAGGCACCATCTTTTGCTTTGTAAGTTTGATAATCACCGTCAACTGTTTCATTCATCAGTTGCAGCAATTTACCCGTAGTGTCTTTGGCAAGTAGCTTATCCCAACCAGAACCCCAAACGACTTTGATCACGTTCCAACCAGCACCTTTAAATAGACCTTCTAGTTCTTGGATGATCTTACCGTTACCCATTACTGGGCCGTCAAGACGCTGTAGGTTACAGTTGATTAGGTAGCATAGGTTGTCTAGTTTTTCACGAGCAGCGAATGAAATCGCACCACGTGATTCTGGCTCGTCCATTTCACCATCACCAAGGAAGGCGTAAACGCGTTGCTCAGACGTATCTTTTAGACCACGGCCATCTAGGTATTTAAGGAAACGCGCTTGGTAGATAGACGCGATTGGACCTAGACCCATAGAAACCGTTGGGAACTGCCAGAATTCAGGCATTAGCTTAGGGTGTGGGTATGAAGAAATACCGTTACCGTCTACTTCCTGACGGAAGTTATCTAGCTGCTCAGCGCTTAGGCGGCCTTCAACAAATGCACGAGCATAAATGCCCGGAGAGATGTGACCTTGGTAATACACTAAGTCACCACCGTCTTTCTCGTTTGGTGCACGGAAGAAGTGGTTGAAACACATTTCATAGAATGCAGCTGACGACTGGTAAGAGGCCATATGCCCGCCCAGCTCAAGATCTTTCTTCGAAGCACGAAGTACGATCATGATCGCATTCCAACGGATGATAGAGCGAATACGACGCTCAAGGTTCACATCCCCTGGATACGCAGGTTCTTGATCTGCTGGGATTGTGTTGACATAGTTAGTCGTAGTGCCTGTTGGCATATCTACGCCATCAAGACGCGCTTGCTCTAATACTTGCTCTAACAAGAACTGAGCGCGCTCTACGCCTTCTTCTTTTACTACCGACTCAAGCGCCTGTAACCATTCTTGGGTTTCTAGCGCGTCTACGTCAATTTTATTGACTTCAGACATATGGAGTGTTCCTTATGTTTAAAATACGAATTTATTCTATTTGTGCCAATTCTTACTGAATCAAGTCCGATTACTGCTGTTTTGTTCTACGCAGTGAACGTTCTATTCGCGAACGCTCTTTACCGGCTTCTAATAACGCTTCTTCGATAAACGCTAAGTGGGCGTTACTAGCAAGTCTTGCTTGTTCAGGGTTACCATTGATCACCGCATCTAATAACAACTTTCTGTGCTCACCGAGCTGCTCACTCACATCTGATTTTTGCACCAAGACCGTTAAGTTTTGCAACACGTTTTGCTCAAGCAGTGACTGCATCCCTTTTACAAGATGAAGCAGGACGACGTTATGTGACGCTTCTGCAACGGCAAAGTGAAAAGCATTAATTGCCCTTGCCTTTTGCATCAGGTCATCACCTATCTCTGCAATATTGTCAAAGCTTTGTTGTACCTTTGCAAAGTCATTCTCTGTGCCCCTGAGTGCCGCATAGTAGGCGGCGATGCCTTCTAATGCATGACGAAACTCAAGTAAATCGAACTGAGATTCTGGATGCTTACTGATCAAGTCGAATAACGGATCAGTCAGCCCTTCTTCTAGCTGATTCTTAACATACGTGCCACCACCTTGCCGACGGGTAACAAGCCCCTTAGCTTCCAATTTCTGGATAGCCTCACGAAGTGATGGACGCGACACTTCAAACTGCTTAGCTAGTTCACGCTCAGGCGGCAACTTTGCACCGGGTAATAACGAGCCCTCGAGGATCATATTCTCAAGCTGTTCTAGTATTACGTCGGATAATTTTGCTGCTTTAATCTTTAAAGACATTGAAATAACGCCAATTTTTTATGATGTGACCTAGCCAGATCGCTGACTTATTTTAATCAATTTGGTAAGAATTAACTTCATAGGTAAATTGGTCATACCAAATTTACACAATACGTTATCAAAATCCATGACAACTGTCAAAATTCAGCCCAATTCAATAATTAGCTGAGTGTAAAAACAACAGTTGGCGTGCATAAACTTTAACCAAGAATCGGGCAAATTTAAAAGGTGATTTAAATGGTCAGACCAGATACGCATTTACCATTTAACGTAAAATCAAGCTGCCAGAAAGGCGGTTTGGATAAGGCAAGTCTTAATCTAAAGCAGCCAATGACGATTCAAGATAGTCTTTACGATTGTTGTCTGCAAAGCATGCTCTAAAATCCCACTGAATACACTATTAGGCTTTACGTGTAATAACATTCTTTGTACTTTATATACCGTCAAAATAGGCAACAGGCTATGAAAAACATTAAAAACAAATTTGGATTCTAACTTATGAATGATTTCGCAACGAATCAGGACATTATTTGGTTTTAGCAAAGCCAAAAAGCAATCAATCGGTAAACACACGAGAGCAGCGAGCACGATACTGAGCAACATAGTCTTCATCCGCCCATAGTTTTTTTAGCCCTTCGTTATACAACTCGACATATTCTCTATGATGCTTATTGATAAGCAAATAGCCTTTTTGGATAAAAGCAGGGATCGCTTGCGCCACTAATAACTCCGCTTCCTCTGCTGGCAGTTCCTGCTGATAAGACTTCGCCGATTTTTCGTCCATAATCATAATATCCGCACGGTTTCGTAGGATCAGTGCCACATTTTTACTGGTATACGTGGCATATGAAGTTTTGATTTCAAGCGTCTCTATCGCCTCTAGCAGAGAAGGCGGATAAGTTAACCCTTGATTGAGCAACAATCTAAATGGCTTAAGATCTGCGTAACTCGTATAGGTAAACGCTAAATCTCGATGGTGATAAAAGCGTGCCGTTTCTTCAGTAAGTGGGTGTTGAGTGTAAATATAGTCTTTGCTCCTTTGCTCACTGTAATACCAATAAGCACTACCAATGTAAGCTGCCTTCATTCCCTCTTGATAGGCGCGTTCCCAAGGCATAAATAAAAATCGGACTTTGATATCAGAGAGCGCAAAGACATCTCGGATCACCGCAGCCACACAACCTTGATCTTGTTTCGCTTGATCTAAGTACGGCGGCCATTGCCCCGTCGTAATATTCACCTGAGTATCAAGCGCGCTCGCACTCCCGCCCACACAACACAGTAAAATCAACGACCAAACTACTTTCATCTGTATGCTCTGTTATTTTTTCAAAAAGTATAGGCAACGAATTAGATTATGGGTACATTGTTGTAGAAAAAAGAATGGCAAATAATGCAAACGATACGCTATGACACACTAAAGTAGATGGTATTTAATGCCATGGGAGTATGCCGATAATCAAATTACCCATTGCCAAGTTTACCGATAATCGAGTATAACCAGAGTCTCTGGGTATGTATTAAACAAGGATATCACTTTGGTTTGGCGGGTCTTTGTCCTACTACTTATCATCACGCTGATATTGTTTGCGCTTTATTTTATCTATCCAAGTGCAGCAGCAAACTCGATCAGGTCTATCAAACCTTTATTGACGGAATTTGGCATACAGCTAGACGCCCATATAGAAAAACGTTTAAGTCAGCCAGGCACTACTACTCACCTAACGGTTGCACCACCAGAAGTAACGAAACAACAGCTACCTGAAGTACCAAAAAAAGCCTTTCATAATCTAAACGGGCACAGTGATATTGTTAATATGTTCAGCGGTATCTCAACACCTACCTGCGGGGCACTAAAGCGCGAAGTATTTTCCTTGCAAACGCAATTCAACGACATTGAAAATTTTAAACTTAATCTAACGGGTGAACCCGTGAGCCCTTATGTTGAGTATCAGGCGCAGCAAGCCCTCAACGTGGTGTATATGATGTTTAAGCACTTTTTTAACCAGCTAGCGCATAAAAAAGCCTTATCTCCCATCCAGTTGAACATGCATATTGCCGCCAATGACGCTGACTACAATGAGTTAATCCTCTCTCGCGATGCAGAACCCGCAGGCACCTTGGGCATGTACTTCTTGTTTCAAAACCAAGGCTTTATCAATGGCGATCGCACTGAAGAAGAAACGCTAAGAACGCTCATTCATGAGTCCGTGCACGCCCTCGTTTTTTACTATTTCGGCGTAACCCCTCGATGGGTAACGGAAGGCTTAGCCGAGTATTTTGAGCACCTAAGAATTACCGAAACAGGTCAATTTTCAGTTTACCTCTCTGACGAAGATTGGTTGACGAAAGAAGGGATTTTGAAATCGCGCTTCGCCAAGCTTGATATTAACACCCTATTCAATAGCGAAAATCAGTGGCAAACCATGCAAAGTGCCACCTTATATGCCAATAGTTACCTGTTTACCGGATTTATGGTCGAGCACAACAGCAACGCTTTTTTCGAGTATTTACGACAAGAAAGCAGCAACCCGTGCAATATTGTACCTGCACAAAATATCGAGCAGCTCTTTCGTAATTTTAATGAAAACGTCGAATCACAATTTGAGGGATGGCGTAACACACCTCGCCAAATTCAAAGCGGTACATGGCAATAGCCCCGAGAGTGAGCGCAGGTTATATAACACCCCGACTAGACCCCCTATCACAATATATCTGAAAACGCATTTATGCGTATCGAGTTCATTTTTTGCAAAAATGCGCTCGCTAAATACAAATGCGAATTGAAAAAATAGATCACATAAACTTATGTATTCAACTCCAGCCAAAACTCTAGAAACATAGAGACCACTGGGGTAAAGTTAATGTTTATAACATAATACTGAAGTCAAACACTATTGAGCTGAACCAGCAACGGCTAAAAGAGTACCTTAATGACATCTAATCAGCTAAATAAAGTAAGTAAATTTCTAAGTTTTGTACTTCGTCACAAGCCCGATGCCATTGGATTGGAATTAGATCAATATGGCTGGGCTAACATTAATGAGTTAATAAGTAAGGCGTATACCTCAAATGGTTTAAGTAATTTATCATTTGATCTAATCCAACAAGTTGTAGAAACTAACGAAAAAAAACGATTCATAATTTCTGACGATAATTTACGCATACGAGCAAATCAAGGTCACTCTGTTGATGTTGATTTGCAGCTAAGGCAGATGGAACCTCCTGAATTTTTGTACCACGGCTCAGCTACACGTTTTTTGGATAACATATTGGCTCAGGGCTTGATCCCCCAAGAACGCCTGTATGTTCACCTTTCGTCGAATATTGATACCGCAAAAGCAGCAGGACAACGATACGGAAAACCTATAATTCTCAAAATAAAAGCCCGAGCTATGTACGAATCAGGTTTTAAATTTTATCTCTCTGAAAATGAAGTTTGGTTGACTAAGCAAGTACCCGCGGAACTAATATGCATTTAAAGGTTAACCTTTTTAGCGCAATTAATAAGAGTTAAACACTCACCAGAATCTCTTGGAAGATGCTCAATATTTGTCAACCCGACTTGGTCTACGATAGCGGTGACAATACCAATATTATCTCCTCTAAACCATTCAGCTACTTGACCTTGGTTCAAAGAATTTTTATCACTGAAGCCGAAGACTAACCTTTTTGATTCATCTCCACCAAACGAGTTATCCCAGTAATAAATACCAGTATCAAAAATTTCAGGGCTACTTTGATAATTCCAAGATTGTAGCAGTGCCTCAATCCGAATGTTTGAAGCGAGCCATTTACCATGCCATTTAGCATAGGCTTTTGCCTCTTCACTATAGATATCCGTTGCATAATCAGACTTATCTATACCAAAAGGGCGAGATGTAAGTATATCATCAACTTGTAAAAACGAGTCATCTCTAACTGTATACTTTACTAAACGCTGGAACACATGGTATTGCCAGTAGAATACTGGGTGTATTGACAGCCAACCTATAACACCTTTTCCAAAACCTAACGGGTTAGTAGTTTTGACCATAAAGACTAACTCATAAGGATCAAACCATAACTCTCCTGCTTCTGCACTACTAGGTGGTATCTCGCTTACATAGCAAACCCCTCCTCCAAGCAGATCTACTTCAATAGAAATATTTGTTCCTGCTTCGAAGTAGGCTTTAAGTGCCTTTTGGTGATGAACCATTCCGTATGCATTAAGTGCGTCACATAATTCCCTTTTCATTTTTAGGCCGTTTGATTCTAAATATGAGCAATAGGTATCACATAATTTAATTAGGTGCTCTGCTTTACTACTTACCATTATAGACGTTTATCCTTTTTAATTGATTGATATATTTTGCCCATTCATTCTCATTTTTAAATGTGAAAACTGGTGGTGACGAGCTCCCGGTTATTGGAAAGTATCCAATTATTTGCTGTTGTTGTATGTTGTAGTGGTCAACTAATTCCAGACAGTGAATTAAGTATTTCTTCTGCTACTGCTGGAGCTTGCATATCATTATGGCTATGTGGCCTTGAGCGAACAAAAGACGGTCGTCAATGTTACCTTCATCCTACAAAGTGGCCGTTCAGTCAACTCGTTTCTGCCCCAAAATGCGTTAACGTAAATGGTCTAAGGGTGGCTTTGAGCGAAGAACGGACATTAGTAGCGAGCAAAGTTATGCAACTTTGACACAAAGTGCCGGATTTTGTCCTATAACATTATTACTCGCCGTTTTGGTGCGTTATAAACTACCAAAGTGGGACAGAATAAGCAGTTAAGCGTCAATGTGGCAATTTTTAAACTAGGAGTATTTATGGATTTCGATGCACTGGCATATCCAGAAGTGGTTTTCATTGAAGGGCAAGAATATAAAGCTCAACGTAATATGTCTAAAGGGCAGGTTTTGGTACCTTATACTGAGACTCCTGATGTAGGGATAGGCGATGTAATTACGCAAAAGTCCGGTAAACGTGAAATCCATTTGAAAGTCCTAGACGTTCAATTTTTAGAGGGTGGCACATTAAATATCGGTACTAATCATCCTCATATGTTGACCTTACATGTGGAAAACTCGACTTCTCAACCACACAAAACAAGCTCCTCTAGCAATACAACTTTTAATATTGGTAGTATCTCAGGCGAGCAGCTTCAAGTTGGTAACAATAACACTCAATCAGTTACTATCAATGTCCAAAAGTTGGTCGAAGAAGTTGCAAGAAGTAATGATCCTGAAGCAAAAAGCTTACTTAAACAATTGTTAGAAAACAGTACTGTTGGAAGCGTTATTGGAGCAGGAGCTTCGGCATTGATAAGCATGCTTTGAGTTGACGCTTAACAATCTGTTTAAGAGTTATTTGTAATGCTTGGCATTTTGCAATGCGTTGCGTTTAGTGTTTAAGGTGGCATGCGGAGGCATCGGTATTGCGTTGCTCACACCTTAACAGGGCGTTAGCACTATTAGGAGTAACGTTGAACGTTCAGAATATCAAAAAGAATCAGAATGGTAAGTTTGTCGCTGATGTTCACTATAACAGTGGAGAATACTATTTCACAACTCAAGAATTTGAGACTTATGAACTTGCTGAAAACTGGATTTCAACTTGGTCAGATTGGGCTAATCATGTGTGCCTTGGCACGATTGATAGTATTTACTACATAATTCAAGTCCCTGATACATGGGCTGGACCACATGAAAATACCCATCCATTTCAAGGACTGTTCGTCAAAATCGGGCGCTCAAAAAATGTATTGACGCGATTAAGAAACTTACAAACCGGTACTTTTGGTCAGTTGGTAATTGGTGCGCTTGAGCCTGGTGGCTCCAAGCGAGAAACGGAATTACATAAAAAGTTTGCAAGGTTACGACGCCAAGGTGAATGGTTTTCTTGTAACCAAGAGCTATGTGATCATATTTTTAATACTTGGTATCGAAACAAAATGTTGCCACCTGAGCATCAGCACGAAATGCTTAGGTTGGCGGAGCGTATTAACGCATATAAGCAAGTTAAGAAGTTACTCGGCAAAACTCCTGACACGATTAATCCATCACTTGATGAGGATTGGCATGGGGTAACGTTTGTAGATTTGGTGTATAGCTCATTAGCAAAACCAAGCAAGAAATAGTGCTAACAACAGAATCAATGACACCCACCACTATTTTCACTTATGCAGGGAAAATAAATTTTAAAAAAGGGTTGAAACACATCATTCTCAGAGGTCAAAAGTGCTAACAAATGGAAGGGCTTTTAGCGTTCAAGCGTATCCCATCATTAAAACTGCTTTATCGCCCACGACAACGCACTTTAAATACAGCAGTTCAAAATTTAGAGTTGAGATTGTTCGGTTTACTAAGCCAACAAGCGCTCGCAGTTTGCTAGGTTTGTTCGTCGTCGTTTTTGAAGCGTTTGGCAGTAAGCGGTTATTTCTCGCTCTCGGCCAACAGCACCGTGAAATACCCGAGAAAATTGCGTGGTGAGTTTTATCCAATTCTTAGGTTCTATATTTAGCCGAGTGAGAATGGGTTGCGCTTCGTTGATATAACCGTGAATCAATGGGGTCACAATTGTTGATTTTAATAATACTATTTAACGGCTGCTTCTGGCACGAAGCCGTCCTTTGGCTCTAACTCACTTCTGTCCAAATACGAGTTTGTCCGCTATTCGCTCTTGTAGGCCATTAATCAGTTGCGAACTGTCAGATTTGATTAAGCCTTAACAATCAAACCTGTGTTCAATTTAAAAGACTTAAAAAGGTGCTATTGGTTATGGGGTAATTGGTTAAATAGCGTAACGATATCAACCATAACACGCTTCTCTCCAAAGTCTGTTAAGAAAGCCGTGTCCCGTGGCTTTTACTTTGCTAGGTCAAAGTTCGTCTTCATTTTTTTCTAGGATAGCTAAGAACTCATGGAAATTTGAGCTAATATGCCTTATTGCTTTATCTCCATCTTCAAGTTGCGAAGAGATAATAAATATAACTTCAGGCTCAGTTATTTTATGACGAAAGTCAAAAGCGATTAGGTTTGAATCAAAAGTTATAGCAAAAGGTACTATTTTATCCGATAGAAATTCATCTATTTCTTCTCTTTGATCTGAAATACTATAAATTTCGAAATCATCATTTACTAAATTTTGGCAGTGAAGGAAGTGTGCGATTGAACAAAGTCCTTTTCCTACTTCAAAAGATGAATAAACAGGCTTATCTCCAAAGTATAATTCCATGCAGTTCAAAAACTCTATCGGAAGTTTAATCTGAAGTTCTAACTCAAGCTCCTTTAGGTAACTTGGATTATAAGTCGGCTTATTTTCTTTCCACAAATATGGTTCACATTTAAACATAATTAATATCCTCTTCCCCAAATAGACATACCACCTGTATGTCTAAATGTATCATGTGTAGTTCTGTCAATAAGCTGCATTCTGCCAGTGTCTGATGATGCTATGTCAAACCATCTGAAGGATTTTGTTTATGATAGTGTCGCTTTTAGTTTTATATCACTTTGGATAACGCAGCAATGACTACGACGTCATCGGCAATCTCCAGCTTTTAAGTGAATTATGGTGCTAGTACATCGTCATTATTGATAATCGATTATTTGCCCGATCATTTACTCCAAATGTAGCCAGTTTAAAAAGTACTGATCTGACTACAATATTCTATTCTTAGTCATTTAAAAGGAAAGGAAAGACTTATCTTCGTCTATTTTCGAGGCATGATCAGTTGCTTCATCTTCATCCGGCTGTAGCGCTTGAAAAAATGAAGATAGGTTCGTAGAAACCTCATAAAATTCCTGTTCGCTTTCACCACTTTCATGATCCCAGCAGTAGACTTTGAGATCTCTTTTTCCCAAACAAAGTTGATCGCCACCACAAGAGGAGCCAAAAATAAAATAGCCTTTTTGCTCAAGTTCTTCGTACATGGCATTTTTCTGGAGTATATTGTTATCTTGATTATCAATACCATAAAGAATTTCCACCGACTGATAGCCATCATGATCAGTCAGTGGGGTAGCTTGATTAGGCTTAATTTTTGCACCTGAATCAAAAATAACTGATGAATTAAATAGTGAATAAAGTTCCTTTAGTTCATCTGGTATTTCGAACTTAAATCTATTTTCAAGCTCATTGATATCAATAACTTCATCGCTGCATTCATGCAAAGGCATGGCTCCAAGAGAGTCAAGAACATTCTTAATCATAACTTACTTTCCTTTTCTTAAATCAGAAGCTGATCCTATATGAGGTATATTACCATGCAATTTCGTAGGTATAAGCTGGATTATTGTAGCACTAGCGTGGTGTGGAGTTAAATCTAGCTTACTCAGCAATTGCCTAGCGGCATTTTTACTTTTCAGGCCTTTTTGATCAGCTATATATTTGTATACTTGACCAAAGTCTTGCCGTGTACCATTTAATTCATTTGGTGCGAACGCAATTTGGCCCTTAGACCATGGTGTAAAGTCAGGCCTACCATTTTTAAATGTGATTGGCTGACCACCAGTAATTTCATTTACTTCTTTGAGTGTTGATTGCCACGTACCATCACCGGGCACACCTGTAGCCCACTTACCATTTTTTCTTGGTAGACGAGATACTAGTGTTTTGGGCTTGTTTCCAGCCCCCAGCAACTCATTCCCTTTTGGCGGCTCCAATTCATCGGCTTTGGCTTTGGTGGGCTTATCGGTAATGCCTCGAATTGGTGGTTGGCCTTGATACTCATCCAGTGCTTTATTAACTCGCTGTCCGATTTCTTGGGCGGCTTGTTGCATATGCTGGTCGATTTTGGGGGTGACGTCGTCTAGGCGTTTTACCGTGGCTTGCATGCCTTCGATGGCAGCGTCAGGGAGTAGTAGGTCGTAGTGCCAACTGGTAGACATGTCATCGAGTGAATCGCGCAGGCCTTTGACGATGTTTTTCACTTCCGTGGCGGATTGTTTTCCTAGGTCTTGCCAGTTGGTGTCTCTTAGGTATTTAACTGGGTCGCCTTTACCGAGCTTGCGTAAAACGGCAAGCGCAGCAGAGAGCGATTCTCCGGTATTTTTTTAAGATAACTTTGACTATGGTTATGATATGTCTTGGGTCTTTATTTACGGCTTTGTCTTACCACTGCATACCATTTCAATAAAGCAGTTGAAAGTTAGCTACCTCGGTTTCTCTAATTAAAAATGTAAACGAAAGCAGCAGAAGAAATGTGGTGAGAAATGTAGGCTAGGAAGACGACTGAACCTAGCCTCACAACATCTATGTATTTAAAGGACTTAAAAATGTGCTATTGGTTATGGGGCAATTGGTTCGAGAGTGCAACAATATCAGCCATAACACGTTTTTCTCCTAGAGCAGCTAGGAAAGCTAAATGTTCCGTGGCTTTTACCTTTTGGAGATTCTCAAGCTTAGGTTCGCCACCAAGGGCAAGAGCAGGCGCGAAGCCATAGATCTCTCCATTTTCAAGAGGGCCTAGCTTTTCGACAGCTCGTTCAAAAAGAGGCTGATCATTGATATCGTCTAAATCAATTTCTGAAGTTGTTTTTATAGAAAAGAAAAGGTCTAGGCTTCTAGTTTCACCTCTACTAACATATTTTTCATTATCAAAGGTCGGGAAAATCATGCCATAACTACTTGTTATTGAAATGCTATTCCCTGAATTCTTTCCCCAGACATAGATCTCACCGAATGCATCTAGTGCAATTACATGGAAGCTGTCTATACCGTCATTTTGCATTTTTTCAAACTTCGTGCCTCTTAACCATTCAGTCAAGATATCTTGATAATCCCTTGGGTTGACCATCCACAAGCGACCACTCCCCCAACCACAAAAGCCGTACTCCTTCCAATACTCTAGTAAATTATTAGGTAAAATACCTTGGTAATACTGGAGTTGCTCATCTGTTGGTTGAATCGCTTCTATCGCTGGACCAAACCCACCAAAGTTATAAAAATTGTCAAAAAACTTGTTCATTATTTGCACCTATGTAGATTCATATTCAATTTTGCATCTGGGCCCAATGCTTTTAGTGCTTTCTCTGCCTCATTATCCATTAGCTCAACACGACTTAACTTAGTCTTTTTACCTGAGTCATCAAAACCTTTTTTATTCCATCGCGCGCCAATAGATTGGTTAACACTAGCGTCACCTAAATCAACTACCTCATCTAACCCCCCTGCAATCATATCAGGGTTATGTAAAGCATTGAGGGTTTTCATGTCCCTTTTTGCTAATTCTTCAGCTTTTCTAACAGCTTCTTCGCCGAAGTACTCTCCACTTTCTTGGAGCTCTAATTTGTATTTGTCAATTAACTTTTTCTTAAACTTTTCTCTAGCCGCCTTCTGCGCCTTACCAGTTCCTTTTCGGCCAATCTTTTTATAAGCATCGCGATTTTCAAGATACTGTTTTACTGTCATGCTATTTAGCCCGTCCATTTGTCCTTTTAATTGGCGGTCATATTCAACAGCGGTTCCTTTGGCATTCTTTTTAAAACAAGGCACATTGTATTGCGGCATACGTTTTATTGCCGCCCCCGGCAGCTCATTCCCTTTTGGCGGTTCCAACTCATCGGCTTTGGCTTTGGTTGGTTTGTCGGTAACGCCTCGAATTGGTGGTTGGCCTTGATATTCATCCAGTGCTTTATTAACTCGCTGCCCGATTTCTTGGGCGGCTTGTTGCATATGCTGGTCGATTTTTGGGGTGACATCGTCTAGGCGTTTTACCGTGGCTTGCATGCCTTCGATGGCGGCGTCTGGAAGCAGTAGGTCGTAGTGCCAACTGCTAGACATGTCATCGAGTGAATCGCGCAGGCCTTTGACGATGTTTTTAACTTCCGTGGCGGATTGTTTTCCTAGGTCTTGCC
>NZ_SGPI01000015.1:0-51549 GCF_004208845.1 Pseudoalteromonas sp. CO348
GGAAATATTTCACCAGTTCAATATGAAATGAAATTATTAAAAACTGCCTAAAACAGTCTCCAAATTTAGTTGACCGTTACATTGAAGCTTATTGATGAGTTTGAATGTGTTGAAGATCAAGAATAGAATGCACTAAAATACTCAACATTAAAATCTAACAAAGATTGAGTGCTTAAATTTATGTCCGATGGTATGTTCATAACCGTAGAATCATCTCCATGTATTGATAGAGATGGCAGAGGCTGTGGTGCGTGTTGTGTGGCACCATCAATTACAACACCTATCCCAGGCATGCCAAATGGCAAACCTTCTGGTGTAAGGTGTGTTCAACTAGATAATCGTAACCTATGTAAACTGTTTGGTAAACCAGAAAGGCCACAAGTATGCTTGGATTTTGACAGCGATATGGAAATTTGTTTCAACGGTAAGGAGCATGCTCACAATTATTTAATTAAGCTTGAGGCTCTAACCTCCTAGCTTTTGCAAAAGGGCTAATGTCATTATCAAGGGACATTGATTTGAGAAACTCCAAGTCATTTTTTAACTCCAATATAAGCTCATCATTGATTGCCATACAGGACAGGACCTGTTGTGGTTCAATAAACCCGGACACTATTTTAGGTGGTATCATTACCACTCAACTAGAGGTGTCCAATGGCAAGAAAACGTCGAACATTTAGTAAAGAATTCAAACTTGAAGCAGCTTGTTTAGTTTTAGATAAAGGCTACTCCCACCAAGATGCATGCCACTCTTTGGATATTGGTGAAACCGCCTTAAGGCGCTGGGTACAACAGCTTGAGCGTGAACGAAGCGGTGAAACGCCTACGTCTAAAGCGTTGACCCCTGAACAGCAAAAGATTCAAGAGCTTGAAGCCAGGATCAATCGCTTAGAGCGAGAAAAATCGATACTAAAAAAGGCTACAGCTCTCTTAATGTCAGAAGAAATGAACAATATTCGTTAATAGACCAATTAAGTGAGCACGAACCGGTAGAAATGGTCTGTAACGTCTTTGATATTGCTCGTTCAAGTTTTTATGACTATAAAAGACGTCGTAACATCATTGACGTCAATGATGTTAAGCTGAGAGCTCAACTAAACGCTTGCTTTAATCTCAGTCGAGGCGCTGCGGGTAGTCGTACACTCTTAGCAATGCTTGCAGATTTAAAGATTGAGGCAGGTTTATTCAAGGTCAGGCGGATAATGCGTGATATGCACCTTGTGTCGAAACAACCAGGACCACACGTTTATAAAGTAGCCGTGAATGAACGCCCTGATATACCAAACTCGTTAAATAGAGAGTTCGATGTGCAAAATCCAAATCAAGTGTGGTGTGGAGATATTACGTATATTTGGACTGGTCAGAAGTGGTCATACTTAGCAGTAGTTATTGATTTATGCGCGCGGCGAGTTGTCGGTTGGGCGATGTCAGAAAAGCCAAATACAGCATTAACTATCAAAGCATTAGATAGAGCATATGAACAAAGAGGCAAACCTAGGGGAGTTATGTTCCATTCTGACCAAGGCAGTCAGTACAGCTCAATCAAATTTAGACAAAGACTATGGCGATATCAAATAACACAAAGTATGAGCCGCAGAGGAAATTGTTGGGACAATGCCCCGATGGAGCGTTTATTTAGAAGTCTCAAAACGGAATGGCTTCCAAGTACAGGCTACAGTTCATTTAAAGAAGCTGAACAAGGCGTTAGCTTTTACTTGATGAACTATTACAACTGGAGAAGGCCTCATAGTCATAACGATATGCAAGCTCCAGCAGTAGCAGAAGAAAAACTTAATTCACTGTCCGGAATTAGTTGACCACTACAACCATTTCTGCCAGAAGCGGACCTACACGTAAACTAAAGTTTTCCAATTTTGCTCGGTAAGCTGCGGGAGACAGATCTGTCCACTTCCCTTAACATGAGACATGTTTAATTAGAGTTTTCTGTAATATCAAAATCAGGAGACAACGATGAAAAAGTCACGTTTTACAGAATCTCAGATCATAGCTGTGCTCAAAGAAACAGATGCAGATATGAAAGTTGAAGAAGTATGCCGCAAGCATGGGGTCAGCAGCGCCACATACTACAACTGGAAAGCCAAATATGGTGGTATGGAAGCGTCAGATGTTAAGCGTCTAAAAGAGCTTGAAGAAGAAAATGCCAAGCTTAAAAAGATGTACGCTGACGTGAGCCTGGAAAACCATGCGATAAAGGAGCTATTCGCAAAAAAGGTTTGGTGACAGCGCAGAAGCGAAGTTGCGCCAGCGAACTGGTTCAGGCGGGTTTAAGTATTGTAAAAGCGTGTAAGTTTGTCGGTATTGGTCGCGCTACCTATTACCGGCCAGAACGAGACTGGCGAAAGTCTGACGCAGCTGTCATTGATGCCATCAATGCAGAGTTAAAAAAGTCTCCCAGAGCAAGGTTCTGGAAATGCTATGGTCGTCTTCGTTTTAAAGGGTATCCGTTTAACCATAAGCGTGTTTATCTGGTGTATTGTCAAATGGGTTTAAACTAAAGCGTAGAGTGAAACACGTCTTGCCAAAACGAGTCGCACAGCCATTAGAAGTAATAGCTCAAGCTAATCACCAATGGGGCTTAGATTTTATGCATGATTCTTTATACTGCGGAAAACGATTCAGAACGCTCAATATTGTTGATGAAGGCACACGGGAGTGTTTGGCTATTGAAGTAGATACTTCGCTGCCAGCGGAACGAGTTGTTAGAACACTTGAACAATTGAAAGAAGAGCGCGGTTTACTGAAACAAATTCGAGTAGATAACGGGCCTGAGTTAATCTCAGCGCGTTTAACTGATTGGTGCGCAGCGCATAACATCGAATTAGTTTATATCAAGCCTGGAAAGCCACAGCAAAACGGGTTTGTTGAGCGGTTTAATGGATCATTTAGACGAGAATTTTTAGATGCTGACTTGTTTGAAAGTATCAATTAAGTAAAAGAAATGGCGTGGTTCTGGCGATTGGATTACAACGAAGAACGCACACATGAAAGCCTTGGTGACCTGCCGCCCGCAGCTTACCGAGCAAAATTGGAAACTCTAGCTCACAGGTGTCTCACTAACGGGTGGAGTGGACAATCAGCCCTAATTTTAATTTTTTCATGCGTATTATTAATTTGAGTTGTAAGTTATCTGTTAATTTTAAGGGTTTTTTATAAATATTTTGTAATTTTCTTTTGGGTTTGTATTTATTGTGCACTTAAAAATCCATATCACTTGACCATGAAATTAAGTGACTTTCTAAAACTTTTAAGTAACTACACCGAGTGTAAAAAATACTTGAGAGATGATGTATCGCCATGTTTAGGAGAAATTTCGGTCTTTTAAAGGGGTAATCATTTTTGTTAACTATTTAAGGATAGTTCGTACTAATCGACATATTTTGCCATCCTAAAGTATTGCTTATTAGTTTGTTATAAGTGTCATTTCTTAGTCCTGAGTGGGATCTCACTAACTTAATCGTTCACTTTGAAGGCGCGTTGTTTGTTTATTAAACTAAAATATGTGTTTTCCGGAATTTTCGCCCCCAGATTTCATGCTCGAATACGGTTTGGTTAAGAAGTGCGCGAAGTATGATCCCGCCCAGCCTCTTTATTGTTGTCTACATTTGGATTAATTTGATTTTTATAATTATTAAAATTTAAATAATTGATTTTTTTTATAGCTTGTGGAAACTGCATATTTAAAGTAGTGTGTGAAATGTTGTTCCTATAAAGGGAGGCGGATTAATGCTTTTAATAAATGGAGGAGTTAAAATGAGAAGAGTTGATTCAAATAAAAATTATAGATTAACTGATGAGGAGTTAAGTAAGTTTGAAAAGCAAGGTTTTATAGGTCCGTTTGATTTATATGACTCTGAGGAAATAGCCGCAGAGTTTAAAGCTCTTAGAAAAAAGCTATTTAACACTAAAGAAGCAGCTTATGCCAATGATAATAGTATTTCTGGAAGCACAAATTTAGCGAATTATGATCGACATTTAGATGTTGACTTCCTGGATAAGCATATTCATCGGCCAGAGATTGTTGATAGAGTCGAAAGTATATTAGGTAGAGATTTATTAGTTTGGCGAACAGAGTTCTTTCCAAAATACCCTGGTGATGAAGGTACCGATTGGCATCAAGCATCAAATTTTTCAGGTGTTGCAGGTGATAAAAAGCCACAAATAGAATGGCCTGACGGCTCTGATTTTGGCGGTACTATAACGGTATGGGCTGCTTTAACAGATTCTACAATTGAAAATGGGTGTTTACAGTTTATTCCTGAGACACATAGGGAGTTAAAATATGATGAAAGTAAAGTAATTGACTATGATGAAAATAGTATAAACCAAGAAGAAAAAGACGGTATTAAAAGAGGTTTCTTTGGGTATGACTATCGGCAACTTCAAATAGACCCAAATTGGAAACCTGATGAGTCTAAAGCAGAATCTATGGTTATGAAGGCAGGTCAATTTATTATTTTTTGGTCTACATTAATGCATGCATCACATCCTCATTCAGGTAAAACTAATGCTATGAGATTGGGTTATGCGACTAGATATTTACCTACATCTGTAAAAGTATACCCATATTCAAAAGGGCTTAACGAATTTGGAGGTGGGGCTTCTTTAAATAAACATAAATGTGTTCTTGTCTCTGGTGAAGATAAGTTTGGTCACAATACTTTCTAATTAATAGTATATTTCAGTTGCTTTTAATTTGTTGGAGCAGCTGAAAGAAAATGTATACAGGTTTTTTAATGGAATTAAAAGCAAGTAATAATTTTAGCTTGACGATTGTTTTCCTTCTCTTTATTGCAAGCTTTACATCTGTTTTACCTGGCTTTTTTATTAAATTTGAAGGCGAGCTTGATGTTTTCCAATTTATTTTTGTTAGGGTTTTATTTTCCTTGACAATTCTTCTTCCTGTTTTTTTTTGGAGCGAAGTTAAAAAAAACAAAGTTAATAATGATTTGTGGTGGTTGCATCTAATAAGAGCACAGCTTGGCTATTTAGCAGGACTTTCTTCTGTTTACGCAATTCAGAATCTGCCAATAGCAACAGCGACAGCAGTTTTTTATTCATCCCCAATTTTTGTTGTTTTAATAAGTTTGTTTTTGTTAAAAGTTAGGGTCGGTAAAAGTGTAATTATAAGTGTTTTTATTGGTTTTTGTGGCGTTTTGATTATTGTAAAACCAAATGATCTTGAATATTCAATGTTCAGTGCGTTGGTGTCAGCTGTATCGGTAGCAGGTAGCAACCTTATTATAAAGAAAATACCAAATGATTGTAGTTATCTGCAATCTTTAACGTATTATTATTTATGGGCTTTACCACCATCGCTAGTTTTATTGTACTTTTCGGGTTTTGAAATCAATGCGGAACATTTTGGATTGGCAGTTATCGTTTCACTTTTAACTTTATTATTTAGTCTTGTTAATCTTTATCTATATAAAGTTTGCGAGCCATCAAGAATTGCAAGTTTTGAATACTTAGGATTGGTTTGGTCTGCTATTCTCGGTTTTTTATATTTTGGAGAGAATGTTGATTGGATGTTTTCTATTGGCTGTTTTTTTATATTTGTACCACTAATTGTCATTAGTAAAGTTAAGGGTTTTTAATATATGAGTGAAGATATTTCCGCGCTAATAGCAGAAGAGTTTGGTGTGGATCATGTTGCTTATGCAACAAGAAACACTGACTCTACATTGAAGTTATTTTCTCTGCTCGGCTTTGAAACTGTAATTTATAAAAAAGAAATTGTTCCGCTTAATATATACGCCACTAAAATGAAAAATTCTAAGGGCGATGTATTGGAGTTAGTGGAATCTCTCGATATTTCAAAGAGAAGCCCTATAGATGAAGTGTTGAAAAATGAAGACTGTTGTATTTACCACATTTGTTTTAGGGTGAATGATTTCTATAAAACACATAAAGAAATGAAAAATAAAGGAGCTTTGGTTTTAACAAAGCCATTTGAGAGTTATTTATTTGAAGGGTATATGGTGTCACATATGTACCACCCTTCACTTGGTATGTTTGAAATATTTGGTTGTAAAAGGAGTGAATTACTATGAGTAAGTTAGAAGTTTTAAGAAAAATTTGGTTAGATAGCTTAAGTATTCAAGAATGTGACTCGTCAGTTGACTTTTTTGATTTATCTGGAAATTCATTATTAGCGATGAAACTTGTACAAAAGGTTAATGAAGAATTTGGTTTGGATATTGATATGGAAGATTTTTTTGACAATTCTACACTTGACTTTTTAATTGAGATAGTAACTGAAAAAGAACAGGTTGTTTAATGCCAAAGTCATTATGGTATGAAGACCGCTTTATGCGGTCTGATAGTGAAATCAACTTAATTTGTATACCCTATGCTGGTGGTGGTCCACAGATTTTTTATAAATGGGCCGAATATTTACCTGAGTTTGTGAGTATGTTTCCTGTTTACCTTCCTGGGAGATTTGGAAGGATAAAGGAAAAGCCCATTTCAAATATGCGCAAACTTGTGGATATTCTTGTCAATGAGATAAGTGTTTTGACTAATAAAAAAACAATAATATTTGGCCATAGCTTAGGGGCGTTAATTGGATACCAATTAGTATATAGATTCTATGAGAGTGGCTTAAATATAAACCATTTCATTTCTTCGGGCTGTAGGGCACCTGATTTACCCTACTTATATGAAGGTCTATTCTTAAAGTCTGATGATGACTTTAAGCGAGCACTAATAAAGATTGGAGCAACCAAACCGGAGTTTGCTTTTGATGAGACTATTTATAAGGTTTTTTCTAAATCATTGCGTGCAGATTTTAAGTTAGCAGAATGGAAAATTGAACGAGATCTATTTCAAAAAATTGACGTAAATTCGACAGTTTTATATGGCGATAAAGATGTAATTGTTTCTGAATCGGACATTAAAGGTTGGTCAAATTTTTTTAATGATGTCGAATATCACAGTTTTTCAGGAAAGCATTTTTTTATAGATGATGATGTTAGCAAATTATTTACAGTGTTAAATAATGTTTTTTATCAGAATAAAGTAAGGTAACGTAAGTGAAAATAGCAATTTTATGTGGTGGAAACTCTACCGAAAGAGAGGTGTCTTTGCAAACTGCAGAGAGCTCATTAAAGGCCCTTTTAGCAATGGGGCATGATGCGCATATGATCGATACTCAGAAAACAAAATTAACAGAATTAAAAAAAAATGAGTGGGATTTTGCGTTTATAGCTCTTCATGGTAAAGGCGGTGAAGATGGTGTTGCACAGGCTGTTTTGAGTTCAATTGGTATCCCTTATTCCGGATGCGGGGTTGCAGCTTCAGCAATTGCTATGGAAAAACACTTAGCAAAAATGATATGGAAATATAACGGGCTTTCTACCCCTGATTTCTTAGTAATTGAGAAGAATAAACAATTAAATTTAGACGATATTATGCAGCTTGGTTTACCTTTAATTGTTAAGCCAAATAGAGATGGATGTAGTTTTGGTCTTAGTCTTGTAGAAAGCAAAGATGCTATTTTCTTGGCAATAGAAAAAGCAATGGAATACTCAGAAACTATAATTTTAGAAAGTTATATTAAAGGTAGAGAGTTTACTATACCTATATTAAATGATAGGTACTTAGGCCCAGTTGAAATAATTCCTGAGAATAAAGTATTTGACTATGAATCTAAATTCAATTCTGGAGAAACTAAAAGAGTTTTAAGTCCAGATCTTTCTAGTAAAGAAATTGAAAATATTGGTCAAGTCGCATTGGATGCCTTTAAATCAATAGGTGGTCAAGTTTATGGGCGGGTTGATTTAATATATTGCGAAAGTAGTAAAAAGCCTTTCCTACTCGAGATTAATACTATTCCAGGTATGACTTATGCGAGTATTTTCTTAGATTCTGCAAAAGAAAGTGGTTTAAGTAGAGATGAGGTTTTTGAGATTATAATATCTGAGTCTATGAAAATCAGTAGGGATTAGTTTTGGAGTGATTAACTTGTCTGAAAACATAAATAAAGATACATATAAGTTAGAATTTAAGGTTGAGACTGGTGATTTTGAATGTGAAAACTATAAATCACAATTTGATTTTTTTAGAAAGGCTTTGTCCTATAATTTGAGTTTTTATTCTTATAGTGATGAAGTGGTTTTTCCATATTTTATATTTGATAAAGGTGGTGTTAGTTTATGTGGTCTTTTTAACTATAATAAAGGTTTTTTTGATGATTCATTTTATAATGTAGGTGATATTGATCGTCTAACGAGTGATTCTTCTAATAATTTTCACTCACCCGATAATTGCCCGCTGAAACTTTATTTTTGCTTTGGTTCTCATTCTGGCTTAAATTTAAACGATAATGAGGTTGAGCTTTCTGTTGATGTTGGTGAAGTAGAGACTGTATTCATATTGAGAGTAAATTCTAGAAACCAACCAGGTTTGCATTTTAAATCATTTTTTAAGAGTTATTTAAAGTTTTGTGGTTTAAATACATCAAGTTTTTTTAAAGAGGTTGATTCAACATTAAGCTCTGTAATAAATGGTGAGGATACTGGTTGTTCTTTTAAAAATATTGCAGAGTGCTTTTCTGATGTTGTAGATAAATATGGATCTTGTACAGCTCTTATATATAATGGTAAGGCTCTTTCATACAAAGAACTTGATAATTATTCTAACCTTCTTGCTGATAATATAGATCTATTTAATCTTGATAATAATTCAATTGTTGCACTGGATATTCCTAAGTCTTTTGAAGAAATAATAGCAATGCTTGCTATTCTAAAATCTGGTAATGCGTATTTACCTCTTGATTCAAAGATGCCAGTTGAGAGATTGAAATATATACTTGATGATGCAGGTGTAGAACTAATATTAACTAAGAAAGATAGCCAGTTAAGGAATGAGTTTGGAATTAAATATATTGATTTAGACAATTTGTTGTGTACAGACGGTAGTTTTGAATATTCAATTGATAGTGAGCAATCACCTTGTTCACCATCTTATATAAATTATACTTCAGGTACTTCGGGAAAACCTAAGGCAGTTGTGGTTAATCAGAGCGGTGTTCTTGGTTTAACCCAGAATCAAAATTACCTAAATATTAAGGGTAAAGTAAAAACTTTACATATCGCACCATACTCTTTTGATGCTGCAACATTTGAAATATGGTATCCAATATTAAATGGTGGTGTTTGTGTAATATATGATAAACAAAGAATCTATGAAAAAAGAGTTTATGAATTAGTTTCAGAGCATTCTGTAAACTCAATGTTCTTTACAGCAACTATGTTTAACTTTTTAGTAGATCAAGGAAGTGAAATACTAAATAAACTTGATCATGTTCTTTTTGGAGGGGAAGAGGCTTCTCTTTATCATGTTAAACGAGCTACATTAAAATTTGTTGATACTAAAATTACAAATATTTATGGACCTACTGAGTGTACAACTTTCTCTAGTCATTTCCTAATAAGTGAATTCGATAAAAGTTGGAAAAAAATTCCGATTGGAAAGGCGATTAAGGACACTGATCTTTATATATTAGATAAGGATTTTAATGTCGTGCCAAAGGGAGTCATCGGTGAGATATATATTGGTGGTAATAGGGTTGCAAATGGTTATCTTAACAATCTAAAGAAATCTAACGAGTCATTTTTTAATATTCTTGATGAACGTCGAGTTTATAGGACTGGAGATCTGGGTTTAATAGATTTTTCTGGGAATTTGATATTTTTGGGTCGAAAGGATGATCAAATAAAGCTTAGGGGCTTTAGAATCGAAAAAGGTGAAATTGAAAACGCCATAAATAGTTTAGAAAAGGTTGATTCTAGTCACATTACGGTCGAAGGTGATAATTATGAAAATAGGCTTTTAGCAGCATATGTAAAACCTAATAATAAACTATCTGCCGGTGAAATAAAAAGTAAAATTTCTGAGTTGTTACCGCATTATATGATTCCAGATAAGATTAATATTGTTGATTTTTTTCCTGTTAACAAGAATGGAAAACTAGATATTAAGAAACTTTCGATGCTTGGTGATAATTAAGTTGTGGTTTTAGTTTTTGGTGGGGGCAATATGCAAAGGTGTAGTGTAGGAAGTTTAGCGACAATAGATCTTGATGCTATCGGAAATAATATTGAGGTCATATCCAGTGTTGCCCAACAAAGTAAAATTATTGCAGTTGTTAAGGCTGATGCATATGGGCATGGTTCCTTAGTGATAGCAAAAGCTTTAGAAGGTAAGGTTCACGGTTATGCAGTTGCTTCCCTAGAAGAAGCTGTAGCACTGCGTGAAGGTGGTATTGCAAGCCCCATTTTAATATTGCAAGGTATATTCAGTTCTGAAGAGGCAAAATTAGCACAAATCTATAAGTTTTGGGTTGTTGTACATAGTTTTTACCAGATCCAAAGCATCAAGAATGCAGATCTCACTGGTCGAATAAATTGCTGGTTAAAAGTAAACACTGGGTTGAATAGACTTGGCTTCTCTGCTGATGAAGTCACAGCAGCATTGGATTCATTGAGAGGTTCAGGTAAAGCAGAAGTGCCGGTACTAATGTCGCATATGGCCTGTGCAGATGAACCAGAGCATATGTCAAATCTTCAACAACTAGAGAAGTTAAAGTCAATATCGAAGTCGCTAAATATACAAATAAGTTTAGCAAATAGTGCAGCTTTGTTTAGTGAACAAAGGTACCAGCAAGATTGGTGTCGACCTGGATTGAGTATTTATGGTTGCTCACCTTTCAAAAAGATAACAGCGAGAAGTCTTGATCTCAAACCTGTTATGACACTTTCATGTAAGGTGATATCTATTCAAAAAGTTGCAAAAGGTCAGACTATTGGTTATGGCGGACATTGGAAAGCTGAACGGGGGGCGCGCGTTGCAATACTTGGTATTGGTTATGCTGATGGCTATCCTCGGTTCTCAAAAGGAGATGCATTTGTTTACATAAATAAAAAAAGAGCGCGGGTAATAGGGGCTGTTTCTATGGATATGATGGCTATTGATATTACAGACATTCCCACTACAACCATAGGCGATTTTGCAGAAATCTGGGGAGAAAATATTTTATTGTCTGAAGTTGCTGATTGGTCCAATTTACTCTGTTATGAATTAATAACAAGGCTACATCAAAGAGTAACGAGAAAATATATAAATAATATTGGGTAAATATAGATGATTTTCGATGTTTTATTGGAATTGAAGGGTAAGTCATGTCCTATTCCTCTTATGTTGACTAAGAGGGAATTAAAAAATATGGCGAGCGGAGAGAAAGTTAAAATTATATTTGACGATGAAAATACCAAGCTGGATTTGGAAAGGTTCTGCTCAAAAGGGAAGTGTAAAATAACTAATCTGAATTATGAGAAAGGCTCATACGTAGCGTTTGTAGAAAAAATTTAATGGGGTTTGATGATGAGTTCTTCAAGTTGTGAGAGTAATAGAGTTGATAACAGGTATTTTGATAGTGTTGATTTATTTAACTTTAATGAAAAGCGTGTGGCGATTTTGGCAGGGCATTATTGTATTTCTACTGAGTTATCTGATTTATCAAATTTTTCAGAATCTGAAGAGTTGTCATTTAAATCAGGAGTCGAATTTCATAAGAAATTAAAAATTGATGGTGTTGTTTCCAAGTTATATCTATGGGTTAATGATATAGGAATATCACCTAATGAACGGGCTTCTATTAAAAAAGATTTTAGTATTCCAAGTAACTATAAAGTTATATTGGAAAACGCTGGCCTAAGCTGTTCAGATATAGAGGTCGTTTTTGAAAGCTCAACTAGAAATAAAGCTCTGAAATATTTATCTAAATCAAGCAAGGCCAACCCTGATTTAGTGAAAATGTATGACAGCAATGATAGTACTTTAATTAGATGTGTGGATAATGAGTTCTGTGATATTACTATCGATAAAAAAGCCTATGCAATTGATGGGCCTAATAATGCACCGTTGGTTATGAGGGAAGGGAGTAACCCTAAGTGCAACCTTATATTAGCTACACTTTTCAAATCAATTTACTCTAGTTTTGAGAGTCATTTCTTTATTAATTTCTTCAATGATATTTATATTGAAAGGATTGAACTTGGTATCTATGTTTTTGAAAAAGTTTTTGGTTCCAATAGCCAGTTTATAAACTTCTTCTGCGACGATGATTATTGTCATTTAGAAGAAACGTCTAAAAGTGAATAACCAAGGAATAGATATGAAGGATTTTTTTTACGGAACTAACTTTAAATTTACAAACGCAAATGGAGAATCTGTTACTAGAGTTTATTTGGACTCAGCTGCTTCAACACTTGCGTTAAAACCAGCGCAAGCGGCAGTAAACGAATTTTTAAAATATTATTCTAATACACATTCTACAGTGCATTTATCTGCACAAATTAGCACAGAAATCGTCTCTTGGTCTTCCAATGTTCTTAAATCTTTTTTCGGGTGTAATGAGGACTATAGCGTTGTTTATCTTGGAGGGGGGGCCACATCACCCATTAATAGGTTAGCTAGAGGGCTAGCAAGCTTAGATATGGAAAAGCAAAAAGTATTGATTTCAATGATGGAGCACCATTCCAATGATTTGCCACATAGAGTAAATAGTAAAGAAGTTCTAACAATCCCCGTTTTTGATAAGACCGGTGAGTTTGTAGGAGTAGAAATTGATACTGTAAGAGAAATTTTTGAGAAAAATAACGGACAGATAAAGTATGTTGCCATAACTGCCGCAAGTAACGTATCAGGTCATTTAAATGAAATTTATGATATTGCGGAAATTGCGCACGAACATGGGGCATATATCATTGTTGATGGAGCTCAAGTCGCAGCCCACATGCCAATAGTAATGAGTCAAGTCAATCCAAAGAGAAGTATTGATTTCTTTGTCTTTTCTGGACATAAAGCATATGCTCCAGGGTCACCTGGAGTATTACTTGGACGCAATGATTTACTAAGAAGAATGAAGCCAGAGTTCTATGGCGGAGGAATGGTAAGTACTGTTTCAAAAAGTGATTATATTGTCTCAGAAGATGATTTTGATAAAGAGCATGCTGGAACCTTAAATATATCTGGAATTTTTAAATTAGCGAATGTATTTAAATTTCTAGATAAGATAGGAATAAATAATATATATGAAAAAGAGATTTACCTCACAAATTATATGATTAAAAGCTTAAGATCTATACCTGGTGTCAATATTTATGCTGATAAAGATACATCAATGCGAATCAGTGCTATTAGCTTTAACCTTAAAAATGTTCCCCATCAGTTACTATCATTAATTTTAAATGATTACTTTGGAATTGCTGTGAGAAATGAATGTTTCTGCGCACACCCTTATGTCAGGGAATGTTTACTTGATGAGTTATGGGAAATTGATAATGAAGATGAAGTTGAGTTATACCAAGGGATGGTTCGAGCAAGTCTAGGCCTCTACTCGACAATTGAAGATATAGATGCGTTGTGTGAAGCAATCAGAGAGATTATCGATAATAGAGTTTACTTTACTGGGAAATATAAATTAATGGGAAGTAGTTTTAAGCATTTAAATTACGATGTTGAGCTCAAAAATTACTTCGATCCGGACGCAGTTTTTGAAAAGTTATCATGTATTCGTGAGGTTTCAATTGACGCTTAACCACGCATTAACTGCAATTTTTGTTGCATTGATATGGGGAGTAGGTTTTTCTATAGTTGAAATAGGGCTTAGTGATTTCCCCCCCATTTTTAATGTCGCAATTCGATTCATAACCGTTGTGTTTCCACTGGTATTTTTTGTAAAAAGGCCCAATGTTGGATTTCATTATGTTTGCTTTTTAGGGATTAGTTATACTTGTACTTTTTCCCTAATTTATTTAGGGATATACTCGGGGGTTCCATCAGGGTTATCATCATTAATACTTCAGAGTACGGTACTTTTTTCAGTACTATTGTCGTGTTTTTTTTTCAAAGAAGTGTTCAGCTTAACACAGTTTATAGCCCTCTTAGTGGGTTCTATTGGTATATTGTTAATTGCTATAGATGGAGATTATAAGGCTTCCTTTATTGGATTCTTGATTGTGGTTCTCGCTTCTTTCTTTAATGCTCTTTGTACTGTGATTATTAAAAAATCTGGTGGCTCTTTGGAGCTTTTCCCTCTCATGGTTTGGTCAAGTATTATTCCTCCTATTCCATTATTAATTTTGTCTTATTTCTATGAGTCTCAACAAATTCAATCACTAATCAATATTGATGCTGTTGGTGTTTTTTCGGTTTATTATACCTCTATTATTGCAACAGTGTTGGCATTTATACTCTGGGGTAGATTGTTGTCTATCTATCCAGTCAGCACAGTAGCTCCTTTCAATTTACTTATTCCATTTTTTGCTCTTTTCTCATCCTCAATACTTTTAGGAGAAACTTTTTCAGGCAGTGTTTTTATTTCATTTTTTTTAATATCGTCGAGTCTCGTGATTATTTTTTTTGAGTCTTCACTTAATCATGTATTTAAGCAGATTAAGTCTTTTTTTAAATATAGTTAGCTTTTTGGGGTTTAAATGATTTTTGGTAAAGGACGAATTGGTATTATAACTGGAGCAGGACCAGATGCTGGATTGGACCTTTTTTCTAAAATACTACATCATAATAAGGAGTTGTGGGGAAACGAATATGCAGGGGATCTAAGTTCACCTGAAGTACTTATGTATTCACTCCCTGAACTCGGCTATGCGATTGATATTAGTAATAATGAAGAAAGGTTGTGGTTAAGCTTAGAAAAATCACTAAATACACTTAATCATAAGGTCGATGTCGTTTGTATAGCATGCAATGTTTTGCATTACTTTTCCTCAAAAATAAAGGAAAAAAAATATCAGTTCGAGTTTATTTCTGTCATTGATGTAGTAGAAAGTATTACTGAAAAACACAGCTCAGTTGCAATGCTATCAATTAGCAAGGTCATTGATTTTGGTGCCTACTCACCTTTTAGAGAGGTTTCAATGAGTAAACTTATAGAAACTCCTCCACTAAGAAAAATGGATGATCTAGTCAAGCATATAAAACTACATGGTGGTGAAGACGATTTAGCTTTTGAAATGTTTCAAGCTATTATTGATGAGCTTAATTCAGATTTTTTGATCTTGGCTTGTACAGATTTGCCATTGTTACCGCTAGATAAATTTGATAAGAACTTTATCGATATCTCTGATTTATTAGCCAAGAGAGTTGCTGAAACAGCGTATTCGCTCAGATTTGTTAAATAATATCTCTTTTCATTCTTAGGGTCTCGAATAGTGTAATTCTTAGTTGTCAAGTAAAATTAGGAGTAATAACACTGACTCCTTAAATCCTTAGCCGATATAGTGTAATCAGCTTGAAAGGTACATCCCTATGCGAGTGGCCGATATCCTGTCGGCACATTGCATATAGGCTTATGTTTTGCGGGTGCGATAGAGGGGAAGTGTGTAAGCGTGCAGTGAACTGGATCGCCCCGAGTTTACCAGAGACTCAATAACTTGAAAAACTGGAACTATGAAAAAATCAAATCGCTATACATCAGAATTTCGTGAACGAGCAGTTGGGCTTGTTATTACTCAACAGCATGAGTTTTCCTCACTGTGGGCTGCGCTAGTATCGATTTCGGATAAACTGGGGGGTACACCAGAAACACTATACAACTGGAAAGCCAAATTTAGAAGCAGAGCAATCTGGAACAAGCTTAAATGCTGATGAGCGAGCTGAGTTGTTGAAACTTCGTAAGGAAAATAAAGAGCTTAGGATGGAAAAGAAAGTCCTTAAAATATGCTAGTCGTGCGCTATGCAATAGCCTCTTGCTAAAGGAAACCAAATAGCGTTTAAAACGATAAAACAACTCTCGTCGATATTTCCTGTTACGCAGCTTTGTAGAGTAATAGGAGTGAGTCGCAGTGCTTATTATGCTTGGCTGAATAGGCTTGTGAAGCGCATTGCACCTGAGCAGCTTAATCTATATCGAAGAGCCAAAGCTATTTTAAAAGCAGTCGAAATAGCTTGGGTTACCGAGAGTTAAAGAAACGGTTATGCAAAAAGGGCTTTCAGGTGAGTAATTATGGAGTTCAACAGCTCATGAAAAAGCTTAGCTTAACCGTGACACAACGGGTTGCTTATAAGGTGACGACGAAGCGCAAACACAGTGATAGCGTAGCTGATAACTTATTGAATAAAGGCTTCAATCCAGTAGCAGCAAATCAAGTTTGGGCTGGTGATGTCACGTACTTGAGAACGGGTGAAGTAAACAGGGTGAAGTAAATTCCAGAAAAATAAAGTGTGAGATCGTATTGCCAGGCTACATATTTAGAAATATGACGTGGAGAAATATGGATTTTTCACGAAAGCGAGGTGTAAATTTCGAAATTTTAGAAAAATATCAGTTATCAACTTTCATAGGGTTAGGGTACTTCTAATTATAAAAAACAAAGGTACGTGATTTGTTGTATAGCACCAAGTATTTCAACACCCATTCCCGGTATGCCAAATGGTAAACCTGCTGGGGAGCGGTGTATTCAACTAGATGAAAATAATCTGTGTAAACTGTTTAACCAGCCAGAGCGCCCACAGGTGTGTTTGCAATTTAAGGCCATGGAAGATGTGTGCGGTGACAGTAATGAAGCAGCGATGCAGATCATCACAGAACTCGAAATGTTGACCTAACTAGCCTCTGGTTAACTGATAAAAAAACGCCCAGAAACTTACCTGCTAAGTTCTGGGCCTAGGGAAAGGCTCAAGATTGAGCCGTGCGCTAACTAAAAACACCTTCTAAGACTGTAGGGAGAAGTAGAAAGTACTGTTAAGTTTAGTTAACCTTTCATTCTTTTTACAAATAAATGAATCATTTATTAAGTTTATATAAAACAAAGAGTTGTTCTTTATATTCATAATTGGTCTTAAAAATATCAAAAGGGTATATTCAGGTTATACCCAAGTTATCAACAGGCCGTCTTTAATTAAATCCCGAGGCAAACTGTTTTTAACTTTATTCTTTTGCCATTTTCCTAACCCGATGGCACTGCCACATAGCGTGAGGATCACCTCTCCCGTTAGTTTGGTAACTTCATCTAGGCGTATATCCTTGCCATTAAAGTAATCTTTTGCTTGCTCTTTTGTTAGTGCTAAAGTGTTTTTAGACGCTAAGTGACCGAAAGTAGTGGCAAACTCATGCTCTAATCTTACCCCGTTTTTATGGGTAGTACCGATTAAAATTCCTATGCGAGAATATTTGATCTTATCTTGGATTGCTTCAAAGTTGTCAGGAAATAACCACACCTCTTTATCGCGCTGCATCAACTTACCGTCAAGTTGGGCAATACCAAACTGCTTTTTTAGTACGGATAACAATAGTTGAGTGGTTTTCTTGTCTAGTTCTTCAAAAGGGAAAGCGCCTTTTTTCTGTTTTGGGTTTTTAACGGCAACAGAGTGTAGCTTCTTAAATCGAGCAATGAAAAACCCTTCGCTATCATATAGCTGAGGCCACACATGCAAGTACCCTTCGGACGTTGTTGCTTTTTCAGCACCCTCAAATAAAGTCGATAGGTTTTCGACTGCTACTGCTTGAGGGTAATTATCAATGAGGTGTTGGCATACTTGCTGATTTTCCAATGGTGTTAATGTGCAAGTTGAATATACTAAGGTACCACCTGGCTTTAAGGCTTGAAATGCGCTGTCTATCAGTTGCTTCTGCACTTGTGCTATTTCAACATTAGACTCAATTGACCAGTTTTTAAGGGCATTAGGGTCCTTTCTAACAGTGCCTTCTCCAGAGCATGGTGCATCAAGTAAGATGTTATCAAAACATTCATGCATATAATCGCCAAAGATACAGCCGTCAAAGTGAGACAACGCAACATTTCGTATGCCCATACGTTTCATATTTGCTGCAAGCGCTTTGAGTCGAGATGACGATAGCTCATTAGCGATTAGTACGCCGCGTCCATCCATATAAGCTGCGAGTTGCGAAGTTTTCGAACCCGGTGCTGACGCCATATCCAAATTAATATCATCACTGCAGATAGTCGATTTAAGTGCTGTTGGCGGCAACATAGAACTTGCTTCTTGGACATAGATGCAGCCACTTAAATGGATATCTGTGTTGCCGATAGCAAGATTAGTTTCTTCTTGTTCACTTCTTGATATCCAAAACCCTTCCTCACACCAAGGGATCGGCTCTGCCTGCCAATCACTTTTTTCGCAGTAGGTTAAGAATTCCGTGATAGACATTTTTAGGGTATTGACTCTGACTGCTCGGCGTAAAGGAGACTGGCACTTATCTATAAAGTCTTCGATGCTAAGGTGATCTGGTAAGTAGGTTTTTATGTCGTCCAGAAACGCGCTGGGAATATAAGTTGATTTGTCCACGCAGTTACTCAAGTTATAAGCTTTCTCTCATTTTACACTTTCATGGGTGAAAAATGCATATTTGTTGTGACGATGCTGATTATTAAGCAAAACTCATGGCTGACAATAAAAAGCTATGGTTATATAATGCTCGCGAAATATCGCGAGGATTGCTATGTCTATTATCAAACACTTTTTGGCGGACCCTAAATTATTATTGAATGCGGTTGGAGAGGGGATCTATGGTTTTGACCTTTCTGGCAACGCTGTTTTTGTAAACCCGGCCGCAGAGCGTATGACTGGGTGGCAAAGTGATGAGCTTTTGGGGAAAAAAATACATCAGTACCATCATCATAGTCATGCAGATGGGAGTGAGTATCCTGCTGATGAATGTAACATCTACAAAACGATGTTTGATGGTAAAACACGACAGGTAACCAATGAAGTGTTCTGGCGTAAAGATGGGAGCTGTTTTCCTGTAGAATATACCTCAACCCCAATCTTTAAAGATCAGCAAATTATCGGTGCAGTCGCGATATTTCGCGATGTGTCGCAACAACACAAAACTGAAAATGCACTAAGAGAGGCGCTAAATAAAGTTCAAGTACTTACTGAGCAACTTAAAGATGAAAATGCCTACCTGCTAGAAACATTAAATGAAAATTGGCAAGACTCGGGTTTAGTGGGCAGTAGCGCAATATTTCAGGCCATGTTGGCGCAGCTAGAACTGGTTAGTCAGACCGACAGTACGGTATTGGTTTTAGGGGAAAATGGTACGGGTAAAGAGCTTGTTGCCAGAAATCTGCACCGCCTGAGTGAGCGCTCATCGCAACCTTTCGTTAAAGTAAATTGCGCTGCTTTTTCACCAACTTTGATCGAATCTGAATTGTTTGGACATGAAAAAGGTGCATTCACTGGAGCGAATGAAAAACGTAAAGGACGTTTTGAGTTGGCGGATAAAGGGACCATATTTTTAGATGAAATTGGTGAGTTACCGCTAGAAGCGCAAAGCAAGTTATTACGTGTATTACAAGAGCGAGAGTTTGAGCGTGTAGGGGGAAGTAAGTCGATCCAAGTAGATATACGGATAGTCGCGGCGACCAACAGAGATTTGTGGAAAATGGTCGAAGAGGGAGGGTTTAGAATGGATTTATATTATCGTTTAAACGTTTTTCCTATTCGAGTGCCTGCACTACGAGAGCGTATAGAGGATATACCCGTATTGGCCAACAACCTCATCGTGCAGCTCAACAAAAAGCTGGGTAAGCAACTACGCGGGATCTCAAAAAAGGCTATTCATGCGTTACAGCGTTATGATTGGCCAGGCAATATTCGAGAACTCCAAAACGTGTTGGAGCGCGAAGCGATATTATCTAAAGGTCGTTTACTTGACTTATCTCAAGCACTTAACGCTACTGAGCAGCATAAATCTGAAAATGGTGAGCTGACTCTAGCACAAGCGGAAGCTGAGCACATATTAAGAGTGCTAGAAATAAGTAACTGGAAGATCGCTGGCAGCAACGGGGCGGCTGATAAGTTAGGACTACCCGAAAGTACGCTAAGGTCGAAAATGAAAAAACTAAAAATTGCTAAACTTTCGTGATATTTCGCGCCCATTCGTGATATTTCGCGATATTGAAAATATCATAAAAATAAATACAATAAAAATCAAAGTTTTATAAACTTTCAGATTGGTCTGAAAGTTGCAATATCAAACTCGTGTATTACCAATGTAGCAAATAACATGAAGTTTGATATCAAAGAAGAAGACATGATCATTAAGCCCTATAAACAAGAAGGGCCTATTTACGTCAGAGAGCAAAAAGGTTTTTTCCAAAAAATAAGAAGAAACCTTGGCTGGTTTTTAATGTTAACTTTCGTTCTCATTCCTTGGATCCCGTACAACGAGCAGCAGGCCATCTTGCTTGATTTTGGTAAGCAGCAATTTAGGATATTTGGTGCCACCTTTCTCCCTCAAGACTTTATGATTCTAGCCTGGATTTTTATGGTGGGTGCCTTTGCTTTATTCTTTGTCACGACTTGGCTGGGTCGCGTGTGGTGTGGTTATACTTGCCCACAAACAATTTGGATGCTGATGTTCACTTGGGTTGAGCACCGAGTGGAGGGGACTCGCAACCAAAGAATAAAGTTGGACAAATCAAACTGGGATAGCAAAAAAGTCGCTAAGAAAACGGCCAAACACGCTATTTGGTTGATAATTTCGGTGTTTACTGCCACTTCATTTATGGCCTATTTTATACCTGCAAAAGAGCTGTATCTAGACATGTTTACGCTTGAGTGGACAGGCCTTACTTCCTTCTGGGTATTTTTGTTCGCACTTTGTACCTATGGAAACGCAGGCTTTCTACGAGAAAAAATGTGTACTGTGGCGTGTCCATATTCTCGTTTCCAATCGGTTATGTTTGACAAAGATACGTTAGTCGTCACCTATGATAGTGAACGAGGTGAAAATAGGGGTCGTCGTAAACGCAAAGAAGACCCAAAACAGCTGGGGCTCGGCGACTGTGTAGACTGTAATTTATGTGTTGAAGTTTGCCCTGCTGGTATTGATATTCGTAATGGCTTGCAATACGAATGCATTAACTGTGGTTTATGTATCGATGCGTGTAACGAAACGATGAATAAATTCGGGTATCAGCCAGATTTGATTAAGTATCAAAGTGAGCATCAACAAGCGGGTAAAAAGTCGAATCCATTTAGGTTAAAAATAGTGGGTTATGGTGCCATTACCGTATTGATAGTAGTCACAATGGTGATTTGGGCATTTAATCGTACACCAATAGAAGCTTCTGTCATTCGCGACCGTAATGCGCTTTATCGTGTTAATTATGAGGGATTAGTCGAGAACCCATACACCTTAAGTGTCATAAACAAAACACAGCATGATTTAACTTACACCGTGAGCTTAAAGGGGCTACCAGATGCGAAATTAACAGCCCCAATCACAACGCATATTGCTGGCGGCGACATGGCATTAATCCCTGTAACGGTCACCGCTGATGGCTATGAGCTAAAAGGTAAACGGACTCCAATCCAATTCACGATAGAGTCGCAGCAAGATGCCAAGATTAGCATCACCAAGGACAGCTACTTCTATAAAAATTAGTTTACACTCCCCCCGACTCAAGGCGCTTGTATTATGAAGCGCCTTTTTTGTGTGCATATATGCACAATCTGACGCTAAATTTATGGCTTTCTCTCTGAACTTTTAGCGTATAAGCTTACTCTTATTGAGAATGAGTTTTATTAGCTGAATATTATGTTTAAAAATACATCACAAAACTATGGTTTGTTAGCCATCATCTTTCATTGGCTCAGTGCGCTTGTGGTATTTGGCATGTTTGGTCTTGGGTTGTACATGGTTGAACTCAGTTATTACGATCCTTTCTACCGTGACGGCTTACACATTCACAAAAGTATCGGGATACTGCTGGCAGCTTTGATAGTACTTAGGCTGATTTGGAAGTTCACTAACCCTAAAGTGAAGCCCGAAAGCGAAGCAACTCCCATGGATAAATTGCAAAACATAATAGCACATGTCGTTCACGTCGTTTTGTATCTTGGCTTGTTTGGGCTGTTTGTCACAGGTTACTTAATCTCTACCTCGGATGGCAGAGCAATCGAGGTATTTAACTGGTTTTCTGTTCCGGGTATTGGAGAGCTATTTGAAGAACAAAGCGATATTGCAGGCACTGTGCATTTTTACATTGCATGGGGACTTATTGGATTAGTAGCGCTACACATCGTGGGAGCGCTAAAACACCACTTTATTAATAGAGATCGTACCTTAGTTCGAATGCTCAAGGTACCAAACGCTACAAAAGTTGAGGATTAAAACATGAAAAAAACAATCATTGCATTAAGCATGGCGGCTATGACCTTATCGGCCGGAGTAAATGCCGCGGATTATGTAATTGATACTAAAGGTGCACATGCCTTTGTAAACTTTAAAATTAAACATTTAGGATACAGCTGGTTGCATGGTCGATTTAATAGCTTCGAAGGCGACTTCAGCTATGATGCAAAAAATCCAAATGCATCAAAAATCAATGTAGTGATCGATACCGCTTCTGTTGATTCGAACCATGCAGAGCGTGATAAGCATTTGCGCGGTAATGATTTTTTAAACGTTAAAGCAAACCCTAAGGCGACTTTTAAGAGTAACTCAATTACTTTTAGCGATGATACAAATGCGAAGGTGAAAGGAAGCTTCACGCTCAATGGGGTAACAAAGAATATCGAGTTTGATATTCAAAAAGTGGGCGAAGGTAAAGATCCTTGGGGTGGATACCGAGTTGGCTTTGAAGGCGAAACCCAGTTAAAACTTGCTGATTATGACATCGACTATGATTTAGGTCCGGCATCAACGCACGTTACTATTGGTTTGCACTTAGAAGGTATTCGTAAGTAATCTCAACTTGCACCACGTGTTACTACATACGTGGTGCTGCGCTTTGAGTTCACCTGAGTGCGCTTTGTTCATTGTTGCTCAACTTTTGCCTAGATTACTAGGCGGCAAGTCGAGCGTCGCGACCAAAATACACTCAGGAGAACGAAAATCAAACAGCAAAGATCAACAGGCCCTAGTTTTACAAAGTTAGTTTTTAAAAATACTAGCTAGCTGTGGCTGAAATTGCTCTGGTAACCAACGAGACATGGCTAGTCTAAACAGCTCGTTTTTGTGGGCTTGTTTTAACGCTTCGCTAATTGCAGCTATCTGTTCCTTACCAATCGCATTGTTATTACAGCCTGCATATCCAGCAGTTATTTGCGAGGCGATACTCAATCTAACTTGTGTCAATTCATCTTGCTTATCAACATGCAATTTGTGGTAGTGGTGTTCACTTGGGTATCCCAGTATCACGTCGACTCTTTTTTTGAGTAGCATGATAGTCAAACTCTCTAATGTATCTCTTCCTGGTCTTACAAGCACTTGCTTGGTAGGCAAACTCGCCAATAACGAATCAATTTCATGACCAAACGAACGATTTGCCGCCACACCTACGGTTAGGCCGTGCTCAGTTACGAGCTTTTCCAAATCAATTGCGCTATTGGTAATGCCAAGCGACTGTGCGACATCTTTCCTTAGTGCAGCAGAGGTTGACAATCCAATGGTAGAATACTCATCACTAAAAGCGATATGTCTTTGCCGCTCGGGTGTTTTATAGAGGGAGATCATACAATATTGGTTGTTGAAATTAGAGAGCTCATGTATCGCCCTCGATGCGGGGAACACTTTATAATTGAAGGTGTAGTCAGGCATCTGTTGTTGGATGAGTTTTATCAATAACTCGTCCCGTCCTTGTCCCTCCAAATCGTCAGAAAGGATATAATAAGGCGCGAAGTCTATCGCAATCCAAGTTATTTGTTTTGCAAATACAAAACTGGATTGAAAGGTAATGAAGAGGAGTAAGATGATTTTGATCAAATTGGGTCACTCTTGCTGAACTTACAATAAGCTTAGCATTGTTTGCGATATTGATGATTAAATTAATGTTTATTTAATTTGTATTTAATGTTTACAGAGGTTGGCGGTATGCTAGCTTTAAAAGAGGTTTTAGTTTTGGGTAAAAGCGCGCTAGTTAAAGCGTAGTTAAGCGATTGAATATAGAGTTTGATTGCAGCGCGTCAATCCAATATAAGTAGATAAGGCCGCATGGCAAGGAAAGTCATACAAGCCAATAACTATAAATTATTAATAAGGAAAACCGATGGCTATATTAATCGTTACCGATATTTTCGGTTATACGGATCATATTGATCGTTTTGCTAAATCGCTTGGAAGTGACGTGCAGGTGCTTTCACCATTTATAGAAGAACCAAACAGTGTCTCTGAGTCGGATTGTTATGAGCTGTTTCTGGCGCAGTGTGGTCATCGTTTATATGCTGACAAAGTATCAGCAGCGATTTCTGAATACAAACCAAAACTTATTATTGGCTTTAGTGCAGGCGGAGCTGCAGCGTGGATTGCATTGTCTGAACAAGGTGCATCTCACTCTGTTGAGCAGCTTATCGCATTTTATCCCAGCCAAATACGTAACCATCTAAATATTAAGCCTAGTTGCGATGTGTCTATCTTCTTTGCTCAAGTTGAATCTCATTTTGACGTTGAGCCCGTTATAGAACAGTTAAAAGATAAAAAAGGGCTGGATTGTATCCGAACGCGATATTTACACGGTTTTATGAACAAGCTCTCGGGTAACTATGATGAGTACGCATACTCGCATTATCAGTATTTTTGCCAGCGAGAGGCACGCAACTATATCGAGGTTGTGCAACGAGAGGCGGAGTTTTCGTAACAACATACGCAAAAGCGGCTTGAGCGAACTACACTAAACACTAACTTATCATACTTTAAGGAGTGAAAGATGTATCCCGAGTTGCCTGATTATCAACATTTTTATAGTAATCCGATCGCCAAACCTCCATGTAGAATGCTAAATGCACAAATGTATGGCTTCTTTGTCAAAGGAAAGAAATCAACAATCCAAGCCTATGTTGATAAAACGCTGAATTCGGTTTCTAGTAGTGAATTTGTATTCAGGGCTTTAACGGATTGGTGCTTATTGACCTTTACGGATATTGAAAATATCGCATCAAAAGTGCCGCCATTTAGTAATTATGGATATATGCAAGAAACCGATGTCATTGTCTGGTTACCAATTCTGCAAGTCAATCTCGAAACGTTAAAAGCAGAGCATCTGTATTGGTATCCTGCGTTTATCTCTGTCAACAACATTAACGCGCTGATAAATGGTCGAGAAATATGGGGCTACAACAAATATTTATGTCGCTACGAAATGCCTGATAACTTTGGTGACCCACTGAACTTTTCCCTCTCTTTGGAGACCTTTAAGAAATTTGATCCCAACGTCAAAATGGCATGGCATGAATTGTTATCCATTGAACCTGAGGATGACGGGGAGTCATGGCTAAAAGAAGTGTTGGAAGTGGGTGAAGAAATTGCAGAACTTTTCAAAGATTCGGTGTCTGATTTAGATGTCGATAGCCAATTTCTTAAGCAGTTCTTATCGGGTTTTACCCACCCGCAAATGGATCAAATATTATTTAAGCAGTTCCCAGATGGCCATGCCGAGAAGTCTGTATATTCGGCAGTGGTACATTCCCCTTCAGAGGTGAAGAAAATCCACAAAATTGGTTTTATTAAAGATGATTTAAGCTTGAATCTACAACGAATGGATGCGTTTCCACTCGATAAAATGTTTGGCATTCCATTAGGCAAGAGCGAGGTCAAACTACCTTACTTTGTGAAAATGGACTTCGATCAGGCAGGAGTGGAAGAAATTGTTTCCAGTGCTCAGAGTATGGCTAATCTCCATCGTTAGTGTATTTGTGGCATAAAAAACACGATTTTTTACTAAAGCGATGTTTGCATGTTTAGTTGTCTTCCTATGTGGCTTTAGGTGTTGCTCGTCAACACGTTTGAAAAAGGAAGGTTTATGAGTAAACAAAAAGTAGCAATACTTGGCGGCGGCGTTTCGGCGATGACAGCTGCGGTATACATGACTGAACAAGAAGATTGGCAAGAGCGCTATGATATTACCGTTTATCAGCAAGGTTGGCGTTTAGGGGGCAAAGGGGCGAGTGGTCGTAATGCTGAATACGGCGAGCGTATAGAGGAGCATGGTCTTCACGTTTGGTTTGGTGCCTATGTCAATTCTTTTAGGGCAATTGAGACAGTTTATAATAAGCTTGAGCGCTCAAGTGATGTCCCCATTCACACTTGGCAACAAGCACTAAAACCGCATAGTTTGGTGGTGTTGCAAGAATATATCGACCAGCAATGGCAAACTTGGTCAGTAGATTTCCCTGAGATACCAGGTAATCCAGCAAATGGCACTCTCGATTTACATTTTTGGCAGATTTTAAAATTACTTGCGGCTTGGCTACACAAGTGGGTTGATGATTTGGAGTGTGAAGTTGAGAAAACGCACAAATCCACACAACTCAAAACTAAAAAAGAAAGAGATAAAACGCTGCTTGCTCACTTGGGGCAGGAAGTTAAAAGCTTTTTTGATAGTGTCGAAGATAAAGCCAAGACCTTATTTGATGACGCAGAAAACCATGTTCAAGAGGTTGTATCCACACCAAAGCTGTTAATAACGCAACTCAGTAATTTTTTAACGGTGCGTGAAGCTGATCATCGTTTAGAGAATAAGAAAGATCACTTAGTTGTTTGGTATATGGTTCGAAAAATTAGGCGTTGGTTGCAGTCTGAAGTAAACGACTTAATTGATGACAACCCTGTCATTAGACGTCTGTATATATGTATAGATTTAGGTGTTGCGATGACCATTGGCATGCTCCGTGACAAAGTCTATTCACGAGGGTTTGGTTATCTTGATCGATACGATTTTAAACAGTGGCTCAAGCGCAATGGCGCAAATGAATCGCTGTCTGTGGAGTCTGCGCCTGTCCGCGGCTTTTATGACCTCGTTTTTGGCTATGAGGACGGTGATTTTAAAAAGCCGAATGTCGAAGCGGGAGTTGCGGCTTTGGCTATGCTTCGGATTATGCTGTGTTATCGCGGTGGTGTGATGTGGAAAATGCAAGCGGGGATGGGAGATATTATTTTCTCTCCTATCTATGAGCTGCTCAAACATCGGGGCGTTAAGTTTGCGTTTTTTCATCAGGTTGAGTCGTTACATTGTGCGCAGGATGATGATGGTCATTATGTTGATAGTATTCAATTAATTCAACAGGTTAAACTAAAAGAGACGCAAGATTACGAGCCTCTGGAATTAGTCAAAGACTTGCCATGTTGGCCAAGCTTTCCACTGTGGCAACAAATCGACCCGCAGCAAGCGGCACTACTTAAAGAACATGAGATTAACCTAGAGTCTTACTGGTCTAATTGGGAGACGGTTTACCAACAAGCATTTGGACAGAGGTTACCGAGAAAAACACTAAATAAAGGTACTGATTTTGATTTAGTGATTTTTGGGATCTCAGTGGCAGGTCTTGAGCCACTTTGTCAGCAATTATTGGCTAAAGATAACAACTTAAAGTTGCAAGCCGAAAAGGTCAAAACTGTTGCGACTCAAGCATTACAGTTGTGGCTCACTAAAACTGACAGTGAACTGGGTTTTCACGACCCTTCTGGCAGTAATGAGCCACCAATATTAAGCGCATTTTCTCAACCCTTTGATACTTGGGCTGCGATGTCTAATTTACTTGAGGTTGAAGATTGGCCAAATACTCAGCCCAAGAACATTGCCTACTTTTGTAGTGCTTTTACCTGCGCAGATTATCCACCTCCGAGCGATCATGAGTTTCCTGAACGCATGAAAGCTCAGGTAAAAGAAAACGCATTGCAAAAACTTAGATTACAGATGCAGCCACTGTGGCCAGAGGCTTATCATGGTGACGACTTCGATTGGAACGTATTGTTTGATGTTGATAATAATGAAGGCGAAGTTAGGTTCAACACTCAGTATTGGAGGGTGAATGTCGACCCCAGTGAGCGTTATGTGTTAAGTGTTGTTGATAGTAGTCAATTTCGACTACCTACGGACGGCAGCGTCTTCAATAACCTCTACATTACCGGAGATTGGATTAAAACCGGTGTCAATGCTGGTTGTGTTGAAGCTGCTGTGATGGCTGGCATGCAAACGAGTAGAGCTATCACTGGATATCCTCAAAGCATTAGTGGAGAATCAGGGTTTGAGCCGTTTAACCTTTGAATAGTTAGTCATACTGACGGAGTAGCTCAACTACATTTCAAGCCTTGCAATTTGCAGGGCTTAAATCCCATCTTGGTATAATTTGTATGCGTTATGAACGATAGCTTGAACCTTAAAAAGGTAATCGGGTTCATTTGTTTGGGGGTCTTTTTAATTCAGCTATACTGATAGTGCAATTGCATGATATAGCTCGGGATTCAAACTATGCCACATCCAAATGTGCTGTTAAATACGATAACACTAACATTACTCTCAGTAGTTTCGATGGAAACGTCAGCACAAGTCGAAGAAGAAATCGAAGTCATTGAGGTATACGCTCAAAAAAGAAAGCAATCTATCAATGATGTTGCTATCGCTGTTAAACCCATATCCGGACAAGTCATCACTGACGCGGCACTGAAAGATACGACCGAACTGGGTAGTTTAGTTGCGAATGTAAAAATCAGTCAAAATGCAGCTGAGGGCACGCCTCCAGCGGTCAGCATTCGAGGTGTCGGACTTGTCGATTACAATACGGCCAACACTTCTCCGGTTGGGGTGTATTTAGATGGTATATCTGTTGGGTCTGCGAATAATCAAATCATTAACTTGTTTGATGTTGAGCAAGTAGAAGTATTGAAAGGTCCACAAGGTACACTTTTTGGTAGAAATACCACTGGGGGGGCAATTTTAGTGCGCACGGCGCGCCCAACAGATGGTAATTTTGCTTCTGTCAGTGTGGGGGTCGGTTCGGATTCTTTAACAAGAGCACGTACGATGCTCAACTATAGCCTAGATCAAAATAGCGCGGTGCGACTTGCCGCAAGCCACAATAACTATGAGTACACAACGTATAACTTACAGCCTGAAGCTCCTGAGGCGTATATGGAACAAAATGATGTTCGACTAAGTTATTTTGGCGAGTTTGATAAGTTCAGTGTTTTTGTGAAATTAGATTATGGTCATTGGAATGGACTGGTTCAGCCGGTCGGGAATATCGGATTATTCTCAAACCCTTTGGATGGTTCATTATGTTCTCCAGCGCAAGCGGGCACTAGCAACTGCGTTGATGCGCTTGGCTTTAATATTGGCAGCGACGATTTTTGGGCTGTGCGGGTCAATAATTATCAAAAACATCACAGTATAAGCAAAGGTGTTACAACAGAGATCGCGTATGCACTGGATGACCGGTCTCAACTTATTTATCTTGGGGCTTTCAATCGCTTAGATAGGATACATGGATTTAATTGTGATGGAAGTCCATTTTCATTATGTGAAGGTGAGTTAGGGCTTAAAAATGAAAAGCTGGTGAATGAGCTTAGGTTTGAGCAAAGTATGGAAACCGGCTTTCTGACGGTAGGCTTATTTCAACTAGAAGAGCGTATTTACCAAGATAATTTCAATGACTTATTACGTGATTTTAGGGGAACCCCTAATGGTGCTAGTGCGGCAACCTTTTTCTATGACAATGATATCAAAGTAAAATCAATGGCTTTGTTTGGCCAATATGAATATGAAATCAGTGAACATACAGATGTACTTGTAGGAGTAAGGTACAGCGATGAAAAGGTAAATTATGACTCTTTCTCATACCTAAATGTACCGTTTGGAGATAACCTCGCTGGCATTTTAGTCCCTGCCTACGACATTGAGGGAAAAGAGTCCGATAGTAATTTGTCTGGAAAGTTGTCAGTTATCCATAAAGTTAAACCAGATAAAAGTGTTTATTATAGTTTATCTAATGGTGCAAAAAGCGGCGGCTATAACGGTGGCTTCCTTATTTCGAAGGATGCCGCGATACAGGCAAGTTATGGCCCCGAAGAACTAATCGCCCATGAAATAGGAGCAAAGCTGTTATTTAATGAGCTTAAACTTCGTACAAATTTGGCCGCTTTTTACTATGATTATAAAGACCAACAGGTATTTATGAATCAGGCTTCAGAAGTACCTGGAGCACCGCCTTATCAGTTACTTGAAAACGTAGGTAAGTCAAAAATCTATGGTGCTGAAATAGAAAACACTTGGTATCTATCGGAGCAAACTCAGATAAGCTTGGATATAGGGTATATACCTGAAGCTAACTTTGAGGAATTTATTGATCCAGTTGGCGTTGTATTGACCGACAATCGCTTACCGTTTACATCCGAATGGAATATCTCTGGACAAATAAATTATGCATTTAATTGGGATGAAGTTAGTATAAAAAGTAGAATAGCATTTGATTATCAAAGCGAATATTACTTTGACCAAAACGAATCTCCCTATGCTAAGCAGCCCAGTTATATGCTTTGGAATGCCAATCTACAGGTGGAGTATAGAGACTGGCAGTTAGGTATTTGGGGTAAAAATCTTCTAGATAAAGAGTATAGCCATCTAAAATTTGACCTAAGTAGCTTTTTGGGAATGTTGGAGGACTTTAAAGGTGAGGGGAGAAGGATAGGCATGGATGTAACATATCGCTTTTGATTTTTTTTGAGCACTATATAGAGATAAGTCACCTGACTTGGGGGTAGAAAACTTGCAGATTAAATACCGAACCACAGGTAACTTTACTAAGGTAACTGGCTAGAATGCGTTTACTACTGATCATTTTCAGCATAATTCTGTTTTCTAGTTTCGCCTATGCAGATCAGGCTGTGTTGAAATTGACGCAGCCTTGGCAATATCAAAATTTACATCATGTTGGAAAGGCTTATGAGGCAAGTTCTAGTACAAGGTTTCCTCAAAGCTGGGATGAGTTGAGTGCATGGGAATCTATTCATGAGCCACTAAAGAAGAGAGCGCTGTTTTCTGGTCGTTATTTCTTGGTGACTAAAGTCAGAAATGAAACGCCATTGAATGAATTTGTGCTCTATCCATACAATACGGTATTGAGCAAAATTGAGTCGAGGATATATACACCAGAAACGGTCTTGCGAGTTTTTTCTGGGGGCAAGGTCGAAAATGAATTTGCATTTCATTATGGTAATCAAGTCACGTTAGAACCGAACCAAGATTATTATATCGTTACGCTCTTCGAGAGTGATTTCTTTTACACTCCTGTAAAATTGACCATTGAGCCTCTGAGAGATTTTCAGCAGGAAGTGGTCTATGAAAACCTTATCATGACGCTTTGTTTTGGTGTCGGTATTGTTCTTGGGCTATATAACTTATTAATCTACATCGGCTCGAAAGATATCACTCATTTTTATTACGCATTATTCACTTGTGTGTGGGTATTTGCATGGAGCCATTTCTTTCATATTCCCGACGAGCTATTTGGATTTTACTCTGCAAACTTGCATTGGTTAGGTTTTGCGCTTGCGCCATTAACCAACGCGTTATTTTATATCCATCTTTTAAAACTCAAGGATGTTCATCCAAACTATGTGTCGATTTCTATCTGGCTTGGAGTGATAGCTGCTCTTGGACTACCGTTTTGTATTCTTTTCCCAGGTTTTGGCTTTATTTGGGCAACATTGGTAACGGGATTAGCGCTCTGTTTCGGACTATTTGTCGGCATTAAGCGCTGGGTTGAGGGCTTTAAACCAGCTCGTTATTTTGTGATGGCATATATCGCAATGGCGATCCCCAATATGGTGGGCAATTTAACTAACTTAAGTTTGCTGCCTGAATCGTCGAGTAACTTATATCTTTATGGTTTAATAGGTACTGCGCTTGATGCATTACTGTTGGCTTTTGCGGTTGCGGACAAATTTAGAATAACCAGTGAAGAAAATATAGAGCTCAATAAAAACCTTGAAGCAAAGGTGTTAAAACGTACTTATGAGTTAGAGCAGGTGGCCTCAGAGCTTAGAGATGCTAGTGAGGCAAAAAGTCGATTTTTGGCGAACATGAGCCATGAAATAAGAACACCAATGACGTCAATTATTGGTTATGCCGATGGCATTATGCTCGGAGATATCAAGCCGCATGAGCGTAATCACGCAATCTCTGTTATTTTACAAAACTCGCGTCATGTACTTGGACTAATTAATGACATTTTGGATATGTCTAAAATTGAGGCTAATAAACTAGAAGTTGAGTTGGTGGAGTCAAACCTTTTTCAAGCAATTGCACATGTCGATTCGTTATTGGGTAAGCAAATTAGAGATAAAGGGCTTGAGTTTGCATTGAATTATCACTTTCCACTGCCTGATTTTGTGGTTATTGATCCCACTCGATTGCGGCAGATATTACTAAATCTCACATCTAACGCAATGAAATTCACGACGGTTGGTAAAATCTCGATTGATGTGGCGTGTCAAAACGAGCGCCTTATGATCACGGTACGAGATACCGGGATAGGAATGACAGCGGATGAACAAAAAGAATTATTCAGTGCGTTTTATCAAGCCGACTCTTCCACATCAAGGAAATATGGTGGAACAGGGCTTGGACTAAATATTTCCAAAAGCTTAGCGAGAAAGTTAGATGGTGATATTTCGGTAGAAAGTGAGGTAGGTTCAGGTACTGCCTTTACTCTTACTGTTGGCCTATATACCACCGAGAAAACAAAGTGGGTGCAAAGTCTCGTTCAAATTGGCGATGTTCGTGAACAAGGCACAATACCTGATGAAATAACGCAAGAGCTTAAAGGTGAAGTGTTATTAGCTGAAGATAACACAGACAATAGTAAGCTTATTAAGCGTATTTTAGAGCGTATGGGCTTATCTGTGACGGCGGTTGAAAATGGTCAGCTAGCGGTACAGGCGGTACTAGATGGTGATTTCGATTTGATATTAATGGATATCCAAATGCCAGTAATGGATGGTGAGCAGGCGTTTAGCTTTATTCAGGCAACGGGGTGTAGCACGCCTGTGATTGCATTAACTGCCAACACTATGCAGCATGAAATTGAGCGTTATTTAAAACTTGGATTTAGTGATCACCTTGCAAAACCTATTGATAGAGTCGTGTTCAGTCAAAAAGTAGCTTATTATTTGGATATTCAAGTCGATGAGGAAGTTGATCTGCCTGAAGCCGAGTTTTATCAGCTAAAACAACAGTATATTTCTGGGCTGCATGAGCAAATCATTCAGATCAAGAATCAAGCTAAGTATCAGGATTACGATGCGTTAGCAAAAACAGTTCACGCGATTAAAGGCACTGCTGCGATGTTTGATTGTATTGATATTCATAAAATCGCAAACGAGTTGGATGCTAAGCTGAAGAATAAACAACTCGAGTGTGTGGAAGTGCAGCTAACTGAATTACTTGGCGCAATGACAGCCGCTATTGAGTCAGAAAAGCAGCAAACCAAACAAGCTTAGTTTTCTACGCCTTATAAATATTTACAGCGGATAGAGTGACCGTTCAAGGATGCCATAAAACACTTTATCTTAATGGCTGCAGACTATAGATTTGAGTCTTACTTAAGTTAGGGAAATCCTTCCGCTGCTTATAGTTAGCATATAGATTGGAAAATATGGTGGTTTTGGATAGTTTATCTAGGCTCGCAATAAATAAACGTCCACTGTTTTTGTCTCCTGATATTACACTGCTGTTACAGCACTGCTGAAATGAGGAAATAAGCGTTCTGATAGTATTCTTGTTGCCCATATCCTGTAGTGCAATTTCTGCTTCTATAAAGAATGCAACCCCACTCCAACAGACTCTTTGTTGCGCGTTTAATGACCACATTTGTTCGCTCACTCTTTTAAGTGACCCTTTATTCATTAGCGTATTTTTTGCGCCTCGGCTGAGCCCTGAAATTAATCTTGTATGAAACTCTCCAATATTAACAATATCGTTCTCTAGCATAATGACATTTTGTAAATAGGTAGCAAGTCCTTCTGCAAGCCAGAAATCTGAGTGGTCAAGCAAAGGATGATAAAGGTGAGCAATTTCATGGTACAAAGTCCAATCTTTAATCAGCACTCGGCTTGAGGTAAATCGTTTGATTTGGAGTAGAATAGTGTCAGGTTTGCCTCGTTGAACTGTGCCCCAAGGCACTGGTTCAGATGCGAATAAGTTAGGTTCAATAATAAATGGAAGCGTTTGCTGTTGTAGCACTCCCAAAGAGTGTTCTGTTGCTTCAACACCGCGTTTTAGCCAAGTTTCCACATGTTGTCTATCACTGCTACTTATCCATCCTCTGTATTCGATTTCAATTTCGGTTGCCTGTGTAGATACCATTAAATTGAACAACAGTATTAGCACTAATAATTTCATTATTTTCTCTACTAGGGTTACTTCGTAAATAGACCTGAGAACGCATCATTTCATTTTTGAAGTTGAGATTATCTCAACTGACCTCATTGGGTGATTGTGTAAAACTGAATAAAACAACGTTAAAGGGAAATAAGATGAAAGTCACCGTACTTAGTTTATTGTTATTGAGTCCAGTTGCTTTGGCAAATCCACTTTTAGGTACTTGGGAGTTTGTTGAGGGAAAATATGCCACCACAGATGGCATTGTATCAGCCCAAGCACCGAGCTTGACGTCGATAAAGTTAATCACTGAGGCTCACCACAGCTACATTACGCAAAGCGAAGGAAAGTTTAAATACGCTGGTGGGGGGAGTTACAAAATAGAGGGAGATAGATTTATCGAAACCTATGAATATGGAAATGTTACCAGCTTACTCGGCCGAACGATGTCATTCAGCTACAAGATTGATGGTAATTTATGGCATCATGAACTGTATGAAGATGGTAAGTTCGTTGAGAAGGAAGTATGGAAAAAAGTTCAGTGATCCCAAAGAAGATGCGTTATATCAGTCACGCATCTTCTCAGCTTCAAATCCAGTACACAGAAACACCAACATTGAGTGCAAAGCAAGTGCTAATCAAAGCACATGCATTTGGGGTTAATAGAGCAGACATTTTGCAAAAACAAGGTAAATATCCTGCGCCTGAAGGCGATAGTGAGATATTGGGTCTGGAAGTGTCTGGAACGATAGTTCAGGTGGCGTCTTCTGAGCTTGAACATTTACTTGGTGATCAAGTGTTTTGTTTAACCTCTGGCGGCGGCTATGCTGAGTACGTGGTTGCACAAAGTGAGTTACTCATGCCGTTAACCGAAGGTTTGTCATTGAGCTATGCGGCAGGCTTAGCAGAAGTATATCTTACGGCCTATGATGCGATTGTGCGAACTGGGCAGCTAAATTCTAATGGGGTTTTACTATGCCATGGCGGTGCTTCGGGTGTTGGCAGTGCTGCCATAAGGATTGCAAAAAAGCTAGGTGCAACGGTCATTGCGACTCAAAGTAGCAAGGAAAAGGCCGAGTATGCAAAGTCTCTGGGTGCAGATCACACTATTAATTATTTAGACTGTGATTTTGCTGAAGAAATGAAAAAACTTGGTTTGAAAGCAAATGTCATTCTTGACCCTGTAGGTGGTGAATACCTTAGAGCGAACCTAAGAGTTGCAGCAATGGATTGTCGCTGTGTGATGCTCGCTATGCTAGGCGGAAGATATACAGAACTAGACTTTGCCAAGTTACTCGCGAAAAGGTTTAACTTGTACGGAAGTACGTTAAGAAATCGCTCTTTGGACTATAAAAGGGAATTAGTGAGAGATTTTCTGAATGATTTCGGCTCGGACCTGCCGGATCAGACAATGAAGATACCAATATATAAGGAGTTATATTGGGATGAAATTGAGCAAGCCCACGATATTCTCGAACACAACCAGAACCTCGGGAAGGTGATAGTTAGAGTTAGTTGACTGTTTATTTATACAGTTGTTATTCTATCACTTCTTAGTGATTAGAGGAGTGAATACTTTGACGTTTAACATTGAAGAGAAAGTACCTTGCCCAGAGGAATATTGTGATTTGCGAATAGCCGCTGGATTATCTGCAAAATCTTTAGAAGCAGCCACAAGGGGACTACCTAACTCATTATACGGGGTTGCAATTCGACATAACGAACAACTTGTGGCGATGGGGCGAGTGGTTGGAGACGGTGGTTGCAATTTTGAGGTCGTCGATGTTGCCGTCAATCCGCTTTATCAAGGGCAGGGATTAGGGCGTACAGTGATGGAATATATTGATGGTTACTTAGCAACAAATGTTTTGCCGGGCTCTTATGTTTCAATGATTGCGGACGAACCTGCTTTTTATAAAAAACTGGGTTACCGCCTTGTATCTCCAGCGAGTCAAGGAATGACAAAGAGGTTTACAGTGGATAAAGACTGAATCTTCCCAAACACCACGCATTTACGCTGCCTTGCTCTGTACTCCAAGTTGGTTTCTTCGGTTGCTGGAACGCCATCTTTGGTCAAGTTTTGCAGGTATCGCAAGTAACCCGATGAAAAATATGCAGATGAGTAAATCCCAATACCAAGTTTGCGTTGTGTAAGCCTGGCTCCAAGGTTGCAGAAAGTAAATGACTACGGTATGGAAAGCAAATACGGGTAACGCATGTTGCCCTAAAAATACGGGATACTTCAGCGTAAAGAGCCTCGGTATATGCCGGTTTAATAACATAAACAGGTAAACGGCTAATAATAAACTCAATTGATAAACTACTGAGGCATTACCACTTCCTAAGAGATACGGCTCCATCAGTGCTGGAAACCAATGTTTAGTAATAAACAGAGCGGTGATACATGTGAGCAAGCATATCCGTACGGCAATGGGAAAATCAAAAGAATAGCCTTTATGGTGTTTTAGGTAGCTTAGAATAAAACCCATATAAAAGTATATTTGCCACGCTAAAGGGTCAAAGTAGCTCACATTAATTGTGATATCGGGAAATATAACGTTAAATGGACCAGCTAAAGGCTGAATTGTGACGTGTTGCGATAAAAGCCATATCAGGACAGAAGAAGTTGCGACTAACCAAAGTTGGCCACGATTTATAGCAAGTATTGCAAAAGGCAGAAATATCATTGGCACAAGATATAAGATAAGTATGTCATGATAACCTGGGTGTTCAAGCAATAAAATAGCCGAAATATAACTTTGAAAGGGATTGTTGAACCAATTTGCTGCATTAAAAAAAACTGTCCATTGTTGGATATAAAACGGAAATATCCAAACGAATATGAAACTGATGGTAATGGCTGTAATATGAAATCCATATATGGTTAAACAGCGCCGCCATACTTTGCGTTGAAGCTGTGTTTTATTACTGCTTAACCGTCCGTAGACAAGATATGCGACAAATCCAGACAAGAATACGAAACCCTCAGCTGCTGTTACAAAACCTAAGGGTGCTCTAGTGAGTTGAGGGACGAAGTGACCATATAAATGGTTACAGGCAATAATAATTAGCAGCCAGCCACGTAGGCCATCGTATGCTAAATTCCTTTTCACTGTTCCTACCCCAAAGCCTGAAAGTTAATCTATTACTCTGTACCTTTTTTACTTATCATGCTAATGAAATAATTTAATATAGACCTGATTATAGTGGAGAAAGTGCTATCTTTTTCGACTTTAGTTGAATTATAAAGATTTAAAATTGGTACAACGAGTGGATCCGAATTACCGACCTTTGGCGTGGGTTATAGAAAGTAGGCAATGCTTTTTCTTTTTGGATTTAACTAGATAGTAAATATTGTAGAGTGGTACAACCGAGTGGATTCGAACCACCGACCCCTACCATGTCAAGGTAGTGCTCTAACCAACTGAGCTACGGTTGTATTATAAGATTTGGTACGACCGAGTGGATTCGAACCACCGACCCCTACCATGTCAAGGTAGTGCTCTAACCAACTGAGCTACGGTCGTACAATAACATTTTCTTATTAATTGTTTTCAGGTCTGTGCCTGTCAACGCGTTGTAATATATAGTGACTCAGCTAACGGATCAAGCGGCTTTCAGTAATTTTTTGATTGTTTGCCTTTTTTTTGTTCATACTGGAGGGATTTCACACAGCTCGTAAAATTTTTGCCACCATTTTACGTGTGCTTTCGCAGAATCTTTAAGGTTATCCAAGTGTTGTTGAAGCGTGAGCGGGTCGACAACGTTATTATTTTGATACAATAGGTGGATAGGTTGCCAGGCTGAGATCAACTCTTCCATAGAAAGAGAGAGCATCGCCTGATAAGGCTGAAGAACGGATAAATAATACTTATTGAAGATATTGTTTATGATCTGTGCCTGCTTTTTATTTCCGCCACTTTTGCAAATATCATCTCTCAGCCTAAGTTGTTGTAATTGGCTTGTAGTCGCATTATTCAGCTGAGTCTGTTTACGAACGCTCGTCACCAAAGATGAGATAAATCGCTGAGAAAGCACTTTTATAGCGGGTGTGAGTGTAGTTGGACTGAGATTTTCTGGCGTATCCATGTTTATTACCAGCTCTGCAAGCTCGTTAACGGCCTCTAGCATGTTGCTGTGGGCTGCTGGCAGCTCTAGCGGCACCTCTTCAGCGAGTAACAAACTCAAACTTGCCAATTCTCTTTCAAATGTCATCATATGAAGAAAGTAACGTGGAAGCTGTTGTTTCTTTTCCTGAACTGCTTGAGTTAATGTTTGTTGCAGCTCGTCGCTTGTGTTTGGGTGCTGAATGCAGTGAGGCGCTTGTTGAATAAATAAGATGTTGTATTTCAAGCGTTCGCTTGGGTAACTAACTTTCCCTAATTGATTATTGTGCGCAGCGATGAGATTTGTGACTTTGCAGTGTCCAGCGGTCACGATGTCTAACATAGAGATAGTTAGCTCACTTGTCGGCAATGGTACTTTTTGTACCTCCGGATTGTAAAGTGGTGCTGTGTGTACCACCTCTATGTCAGTCGCGCTCGCCAAACGTTGTTGATATTCAACAGCAATATCGCTCGGCTGCTTGCTGCAGCCGGCCAAAGTAAAAAGTATTAGCGTACTAGCTATTCGCTTGACTAATCTCAAATTTCACCCGTTTGTTTACGCATGTCACCAATAATACTGCCGCCGTACTCAAGCCAATAATAATACCAATCCAAAAGCCTTGAGGACCCATCGCAGGCGTTATTAAATCGGTCTTTGCTAATACATAGCCTAACGAAAACCCAATTAGCCAATATGATACAAAGGTAACCCAAGATATTGGTTTAGTATATTTGAGCCCCCTTAACACACCATTTGCTGAGACTTGTAATGCATCGGGTAATTGATACAAACAAGCCAGTACCATAATGCTGGTTGCAAGAGCGGCTACTTCAGTATTGTTGGTATAGAGCCAAACAATCTGATCTCTTCCTATATACGTAATGAGAGCGACAAATAGTGCAATTAAGGTGGCCAAAAGAAACGCGGTATTCACTGAAAGTTTGAGTTGGTCTAAGGCACCTTGTCCAGTTAGATTACCGATCCGTATTGCAATAGCCATCGACAAACTTAAAGGCATCATAAACAGCATAGTAGTGACGCTGGCAGCAATTTGGTGACCAGATACGGAAATAGGACCTAGATCTGCAATAAATAAAGGAATGCACGCGAATAGCGTAACTTCAAAGAAGGTTGCCAATGCAATTGGAAAGCCAAGTGCTGCAACATATTTCATCATAGATAGACTTGGTTTAGTAAAACCGCTGATTAGGGCCTTTCCATCTATGTGTTTACTCTTCAAGCTATACACCCACTGTGCAATTGCCATTGACCAAAGCACGATAGATGTAGCGAGGCCACAGCCCGCACTACCAAGCGCTGGCGCGCCAAATTTACCATAGATGAAAATATAGTTAGCAACGACATTGATACAAAGACCAACAATACTGATGTAAAAAGCAGGCTTTGTTTGGCCGACCCCTTCGGTGACATTGCGGTATACCGTAAAGATCAAAAAGCCCAAGAGACCCCATTTCACAAAATCAATATAGCCTTGAGCGAGGGTCTGAACATTCTCACTTGCTCCTATATTTGAAAAAACCATAGAAGTAAAGTTCGCTAAAACCAAACCGACGGTAAAAAGCGCTAAAGCAAGATACAAGCTTTGCTGGAAAAATCGTTTGATCCCTGCGATGTCATTAGCACCATGGCAATGCGCAACAATACTCGTAAGTGCAAGTAAGATCCCTTGTAAACTAAAAATCAAAGGGTTCCAAACACCCGTAGCAATAGAAAGAGCAGCCAAGTCCTCAGCACTGACTTGACCTGCCATCATCGTATCAACGACGGTCATTAAAACTAAAGTAACTTGAGCGAGAAAAACGGGGATCGCAAGTTGAAGCAAGCGTCTGGCTTCCCAAGTTGAAAAATTCATGGTGAGATACTACTTAAGGCGTAAAAACGTAAGTTTATTTTAGTGCTTTGTTTTTAGCAAAATTTTGCGGCTAGCGGTCGCAACTAATTTTATCTAGTTGGATATTCAATACAAATTAAGTACATCTCTTAGTGCGATTTCGCTACAATCTCAAGGATAAATTAAGAGGGTAGATATGTTTACAGGAATTGTTCAAACAAAAGCGACGGTGGTGTCGGCAAAGCAGGTCGATAATATTTTAAAATTAGTTATTTCTGTTGGTGCTGAATACCTTGATAAGCTGACCTTGGGAGCGAGCATCGCAATTAACGGATGCTGCCTAACGGTGGTGCACTTCGAACAGCCAGAAAATGATGTGGTAGGGCAAGTTTGCTTTGATGTGATTGATGAAACATTGAGACTCACTAATCTAGGTGAGGTACAAAGAGGGTCGCAGGTAAATTTTGAACGCTCGATGACGTTTGGGACAGAACTCGGCGGACATATAATTTCAGGTCACATTCAAACAAGCGCGAATATCAGTGAAATACATCGCAACGAAGGCAATTGTAGGATGCATGTAGCGTTGCCAGAAGTCTGGCATAAGTATGTTATGTACAAAGGCTTTATCGCGGTAAATGGTGCGAGTTTGACTGTGGGGGAGCTTGATCATACCGGCTTTTGGTTACACCTAATACCTGAAACGCTGGCGCTTACCAATTTGGGTACGGTGCGTGTGGGAGATACTGTGAATATTGAGGTTGACCAACAAACCTATACGATTATTAATACCGTTGAAAACTATATGAAAAAGCAAACTCTATTGAAGCACAACTAGACCTTCCCCGAGTAATACCCTTTACGTCTATCTGTAGGCACCAAAAGTACAGGCTGATGTTGTGCCAACCTGATAGGCAGCTCGCAAATGAGCTGCCTTTTATCTATAGCACTTCTGCTTTGGTTAAAACACTTGCTCGTCGTCGCTATCAACCCTAAGCTCAAGCTTATTGTGCAGTTGGTCTAAGTGCATATTTAGGTGTATTGGATTGCAACAAGCAGCACAGTCTTCGTAGTAGTCCTGATCGCCTTCACTCGCATCAAGATTGACAAAAATATGATGTCCACAATGAGGACATTCAATACGTTGTTGATATAGGTTTTTCATTGGCCCTCCACCTGAATTGGCCAAACTAAATACCTTTTAACTATAGCGCATTGTGACGAAAATATGGCAGTTATTTGAGCAGGGCTTGCACTTGTTCAGCCGCGTCCCGTATGTACTTGCCAGCAAACAAGTTTGCTTGCACTAAAAGAGGATATAAGCGATAAATGTCTAATCGCTCAGGTGCATTTTCTGCGAGTGGATAGATAGACTCGTAACCACGATAGAAGTCATCTGGCAGCGGAGCGAATAACGAAGCCATCGCAATATCAACTTCCCTATCACCATAATAGCAAGCTGGGGAAAATAGTACGGGTTTTTGATGGCTAAAACCAATGTTACCATGCCAAAAATTACCATGAACCAGAGACGGTTGAACTTGGTGCGGAAGGAGCGGCTTTAGCTGCTCCACAAATGTGTCAATATCGGTGAGGATAATCCCTTTTTCAGCAAGCAGTTGCAGTTGCCAACCAATTCTTTCTTCAGCAAAAAAAACTTCCCATTTTTTGTGCCACTGATTTGGTTGCGGCAGCTCATGAATATAATTATCTTCTTCTAGGCCGTACATTTCCTGTTCATGACGTTGGTGCATTTTAGCAAGGCTTTGACCGCACTCAAGCCAGTTTTCATTGCGATGATCAAGTTCTAACCATTCCAGCACAATAAAGCAGAACTCAACACTCGTACCTAGGGTAATTGTATCGGCCACAAGGAAATCAGAGTCGCGAATAAGCTTTTCACGATTAGATGCTTCACATTCAAAGCGCTCTAAAGCCTGAATTGGAGCAACTTTGACCAAAAATTGATGGGTATCGTCTGCAATCTTATAAAGTTTTTTAGACCCATAACTTTTTAAGGTTTGCTTTGAAGTAAACTCAAAAGTGTCATGGAGAGATTCAGAGATTTGTTGGTTGACTTTGTTCCACATAAGTTAGATCCAACATATTCACTTACTCTAAAATATGGTTGAAATTCTCAAGATCACAAATACTTGAGGCCTTTTTCTAAAAAAAATAAAATATCGCGTCTGTCATTTTATCCAAGGGAAGTACATTGAATAAAAATATCATCACCAATTTACTCGCGATACTGCTAACAGGTATTGGCTTCGCACTAGAAAACGACGTGTTGTTTTCGGTTGGATTGTTTGCTCTATCTGGTGCTCTGACGAATTGGTTAGCGGTACATATGTTATTTGAGAAAGTGCCTTTCCTCTATGGTTCAGGGATTATTACGCTCAAATTCGAGTCGTTTAAAACGTCGATTCGAGAGCTCATCTTGAGCGAGTTCTTTAGTAAAGAAAAACTAGAAAAATTTCTCGACAAGGAGCATCCAAAGTTTGACTTGGCGCCGATAGCCAATAAAGTCGATTTAAATCCAGCGTTTGACCGTTTGTTAAGTGTGATTGAAGCGTCGCAATTTGGTGCGATGCTGCAGATGTTTGGTGGGACTGAAGCTGTACAACCGCTGCGAGAGCCATTTATTGAGAAAATGCGATTAGCAATAGTTGAGCTCGGTGAACAGCCTGAGTTTGATGCTGCAATTAGTGAGTCGCTTAGTAACGGTCTACTCGGTGATGATTTACATCAAACCATTGAAAAAGCGGTAGATGAGCGACTTAATGAGCTAACGCCGAAAATGGTAAAGGAGATTGTACAAAACATGATTAAGACTCACTTAGGTTGGTTAGTTGTATGGGGAGGCGTCTTTGGGGGTCTATTTGGGTTATTGGCTGCAGTTGTATAGCTGAACAAAGAAAAAGGCGCAGTCAGGGATTGCTACGCCTTGCTTTTTTGTTTACAAATATGTCGACATGGCTACTTTGAACCTGAGACAAAAATGGTCTTTTTATCAAGTTTAGCGATGTCTTTAATACTGGTTTCTACATTACTGTCTACACCAAGGAAGTCCGCAGCCTTATTAAATCCGTAGGTTGCTGCAAATTTGCCGACTGGCATATCATTACAGTGTAGTTTTTCTTCTACAACACGTCTTTTTAGGTGGTTTTCTTTAATGGTGTGGAACAAGTGAATCTTATTGTCTTTGACTACCGACATACAAACTTTAGTCGCTTTACTATTATCCGCAGCAACAAAGTCTGCCGCAGATGCGGTACCTGCGATCAAAAGCGAGGTTGCACATACTAAATTGAACAGTTTCATGGTTAGCTCCTTGGCTATCTCTAGGACACGTTCTTAGTATTACTAAAGTTGCTGCAGAATGCTGTAAATCAAGTAATTCCGAATGTAATAGAGTATGTCAAATGTGTGCAGGCTTTCTATCTATCTGTAAATTAATAAATTATTTTGTTTCTAAGGATACAAATAGCAAAAACTTTTTTCACTATAAAATACCATTATCGATAATTTAACACTTCATTCTTAGATTTACTTCCTCTTTGTTACTTATGCCACTTGATGTGTCAAAACGTGTCAATATTGACGCTAATTTACATTCAGTTATGGCAACTAAGGCTTTTCTAAATTACTCACTGATGACAACATGCGTTATAATGTTCGGACGTTCGTCGTAATTACTTGTCACTAAAACTCATAATTGCGTAAAGTGCGATGGCATGAGTTAAAGTCACAAAAAAACAATAGAGATGACAAAAATGTATAAATTTGCTCCCTCCCTAGTCGTAGCTGGCATTGCCGCAGCTTTGATGGGCTGTCAGGATAACGGCCCACAAAAAGAAAAAGTTACCATAGAGAAAAACCCATACCCAAGTACCTACAAGCCTGTACCTTCTCAGTCCACCCTAATCACTAATGCTACCGTTTTAACCGGAACGGGTGAAAAAATAGAACAAGGTGATGTATTTATTGTTGACGGTAAAATCAAGCAAGTTGGTAAAGACCTATCTGTCACGGCAGATATTACCATTGATGCTGAAGGCAAATGGGTAACACCTGGCATTATCGATGTGCACTCTCATTTAGGAGCTTACCCCAGCCCAAGTGTAGAATCGCACAGTGATGGCAATGAAATGATTAACCCTAATACTTCTCAAGTATGGGTTGAGCATTCTGTATGGCCGCAAGATCCAGGCTTTAACCGAGCTAGAGAAGGGGGGATCACCACGCTACAAATCTTACCTGGCTCTGCAAACCTATTTGGTGGTCGTGGTGTTACCTTAAAGAATGTGCCGGCACCAACAATGCAGGCAATGAAATTCCCAGATGCGCCATATGGGTTAAAGATGGCATGTGGTGAGAATCCAAAGCGTGTATACGGCTCCAAAGGTGTTGCCCCTTATACGCGTATGGGTAACATGGCAGGATATCGTGAAGCTTGGATTGAAGCTGGTGAATATAAGCGCGCTTGGGAACAGTACGAAGCCGAATATGCTGCTGGATTGAATCCGGATGCACCAAAACGTGATATCAAGTTCGATACGCTTCGTGGTGTGTTAGATGGTGAAATCCTGATCCATAACCATTGTTATAAAGCAGAAGAAATGGCAATGATGATCGACTTGTCTAAAGAGTTTGGTTATCACGCAGGGACGTTCCACCACGGTATTGAAGCATACAAGATTGCAGATCTGTTAGGTGAAAACGGTAATTGTGCTGCGCTTTGGCCAGATTGGTGGGGCTTTAAGATGGAAGCCTATGATATGGTTCAGGAAAATGTAGCAATTGTAGATGCAGTGAAAAACTCATGTGCGATAGTTCATTCTGATTCAGATACCACAATCCAACGCTTGAATCATGAAGCCGCAAAAGTGATGAACACAGCTAACCAGTCTGGCTTTAACATCAACGAGCAGCATGCAATTAAGTGGATCACCTCGAACGCAGCTAAATCGTTAGGCATTCAGGATAAAACTGGATCGCTTGAGCAAGGCAAACAAGCCGATGTAGTAATTTGGAACACCAATCCGTTTAGCGTGTACTCTCGTGCAGAGCAGGTCTTTGTAGATGGTGGTAAAGTCTATGATCGTCACGATGAAAAATATCAAGCGGTTAGTGATTTTATGTTAGGTCAAAAGTAAGGAGTTGATGAGATGAAAACCATGAAACTAACCATGATCACTAGCGCATTGCTAGCTCACTCTGTAGCTTTTGCCAATGTTACCGCAATTACTAATGCAACGATCCATACCGCGACAGATGCTGGCGTACTTGAAGGTGCGACTTTAGTTATCGAGAACGGTAAAATAAAAGCGATTAATCCAGATAACGTGACTGCTGATGTAACGATTGACGCCAGCGGTAAGGTTATCACTCCTGGCTTTATCGGCTCAATGAACCAGCTTGGTTTAGTTGAAGTCGGTGCTGTTGCTGCTTCTCGTGATGCTGGTGATGACGATGCCGGCGTAGACTTTGACGCAAGCACCGCATTTAATCCACGTAGTAGCTTAATTGCCTATGCAAGAAAAGGCGGTGTAACGCAAAACTTTGTCGCACCTTGGGGTGGTAAAAGTGAGTTTGCAGGGCTTGGTTTTGTTGTTGACTTATCTGGTGAATTTAACAGTGTGACTGACAAGCAAACAGCGTTAATTATTCATCTGGGTGCCAAAAGCAAAGGGTCTCGTGCAAAAGCGTTAGATAACGTTGTTAAAAAGCTTGAAGCACAGCAAGAAAAGCTTGCTAAGAAAGACAAAAAAGACGAGGGAAAACCGAGTTCAGAAGAACAAGTGTTAACTCAAGTGCTTGCGGGTGATATGCCTGTGATAGCGACGCTTTCAAGGGCGTCGGATATTCTTGAAGCGATTAAGCTAAAAGAAAAGTTTGGTTTAGATCTGATTATTCAGGGTGCAGATGATGCGGTAGTGGTCGCTGAGCAATTAGCTGAGGCGAAAGTACCTGTTATTTTGAGTGCGGTATCAAATCTACCAGCTAGCTTTGACTCAATGCATGCAAGCCTAGATAACGCAGGTAAGCTTGAGAAAGCGGGTGTCAATGTCATCCTGTCAATTGGTGGTGACGGTAGTCATAACGTCTACCAGCTACGCTTTGATGCGGGTATTGCTGTAGCAAATGGCATGAGTCATGACGGCGCACTTAAGGCAGTTACCGCTAACCCAGCAAAAGCACTGGGCATTGATGGCGGTGTGATTGAAGCTGGTAAACGTGCAGACATCGTAATGTGGAGTGCGGATCCTTTCGAATTCAGCACCACAATCGATAAAATCTGGATCAATGGTGAGGAAGTGTCTACTGAGTCACGCCACGATAAACTAAGAGACAGATATACGACAGATTCTGATATGCCTAGAGCGTATACGAAGTAACGTCGTCAAGAGTAGCTTGTAAAAAGCCTAAAATCATCTACGGTTTTAGGCTTTTTTAAATTATGAATAACTCTGCATGGTGTCGCCATTTCTCAAACAGATTTTTGTACTCGCGAATTCAAGTCCGAAGTGCTCTACTCGCTAAATTAGGCTACTTTGCGTAATTCATCGAATATCACCGCTGATTACCTAAACCCTAGACATTTTCTTGGCCTCGCATTGAGCGCCTGTTTTATATGCGCAATTTGCTTAGGCTTTCCCCCCTGTTTGTGTACTTTTCCATTAGCCTGAAAAGCAACTATATAGGCGCCTGTTTCTTTTTGTTACTAGTATATAGCGAAGTTTAGATTGAGGTTATCAGGTGTCGCCACAAAGAGTTGAAACCGCTATTTTAATTATATTGTTGTTTAAATTGTAATAATGATTTTTAATTTTTAATTTTTAATTTCTATTAATGTTGACGTTCTTTGATTTTCGATCTATTTTTTATTTGATTTTAAAATGAATATTTAAGGATAAATATATGGAAAAAACATTTGAAATCAATAATTTTTTAATCTACCTTGCTTTTGTTCTAGTCTTAAGCTGTAATACTCAGGCCAACTCTGAACAAAACACTGATCTTAAACATCTTATGACAGCCTGCCATGGGTGTAGTGAAAGTTATAGTCAATCTGCCGCTAAAAGTGCATGGGAGCCGGGGGACAGTGGCACTGTTTTCGTATTTAATTACCCTGCAAGAACACTTAAAAAGTATTATGTATATTATGAGTGGATCCAAGTTGACCCTTACCAACGAGTCCCAATAAAAAGAGTGAGAGCTGAAGTATTATCATCTGGAGAAAGAGAGTATGGGCAAAATATTGTTCAAGTCTTTAATGATTTTAAAGAACGCTCTTTAACCTACGAAGTATACCAAGGTGCTCTCCATACTGATATAGTTGTTAGCTCAAGTCCTTATGGTGATAGCGCTTTTGACTTTGTTCGGAGTTCACAAATGCGAAATGAGCTATTTGATACGCACTTTCGGCTTGGATATAATAGAGTGTCAACCTTAGTTAATAGGATTACTTCTGCTCTAAACATAAAAAGGTTTGCTATACTTTCAGAGAAGTTTGATTTTAATATCATTTTTCCAGATGGCTCATATGTAAAAGTTGAACCTAACCTACATAGACAAACCTATAACATAGTTGAAGTTAAAGATGGAGACGGCAACACCATCCCTGTCACGCCCCCCAATACACCACAGTATTATCAGCATAGGCAATGGGCTCGTTATGAAAATTTCAAAGAGTATATGTCAGAGCTAGGCCTAAGAATGCGACAAGCTGAATTGTCTCGTTCTTGCCCGAGAATAAAGACGAGTTGCACTATTTCCTCTGACAATAGTCGGATGACCTGCTTAGCGTCTTGTAGTTAGTCAGTGACTTTGTAACTCATTAATATTATATATAAAAAGGAATAATTATGAATATTAACTTTAAGATCTTATTTGTATTTATCTTATTTTTCAGTTTTATTTGCCATTCAAGCACAGAGAAAATGAGTAGTAATCAATTTAGATTATTAGGTGGTTGCCATGGATGCCAAGATATTGAGGCTAGAAGTGTTGCAATAGAAATATTAGGCATAGGCAATAATGGCATTGTTTTTATTTATGATTTTGTAAATAGAAACCTGAGCAAGGTCGAAATTTATCATGATAAAGCGAGTGTTGAGGGTGAGCAAGTTTACATACCGCAACACAGAGTACTTTCTTTAACTGAAAAAGAGTCAATGGCGCTTGAACCACTAGAATCATTATTTCTGGAAAGCTTGAATTATGGTAGCTATTTGAGCGAGTCTCCCTACTTGATAGCAGCTCATCAGGTTGAAGGGGATTGGAGCAAGGATAATGCAAATGATTTTATCTTAACATCGGCGATGAGAAGTAGCTTAAATAAGGAAATTATTGTTAATCTAAAAAGTCGTATCAAGCCTTTGCTAATTTCAATTAGAGATATTTTGGATATGGATAGCAATGAACTTGTAGATTTAAAGCTCCTTCATAAATTAGTGTTTACCGATGGAAGTTATGTGCTTGCGGTTGAAAGTGAGCAAAGTGACGGTGAGGATTTTAAAGTACTTAAAGCTTACGATAGCCAGCATAACGTGTTGGAAACGTACTAAGAGAACTGATTCCAAATGCTTAATTAGGAGCTAATATGAAAAAATATCTTTTAGGGCTATTATTAATATTTCTCTCATTAGTTAGCTTTATAGCATACTGTGGTTTTCAAGCTAAATATAATGTCTTAACCAGCTGTCATATGTGCTCTGAGCTAAAAAAACAAAGTGAGGCAATTAGAGCGCATACGGGGCAATTAGGAGAAAAGGTTTATGTCTATGACTATAGCTCACGAAGCTTGTCAAAATATCAAATAGCATCTAAGTTGGTATTGACGGACAATGGCGTTGTGGATATTGATTATGCAGTGCCTGAACCATTGTCTATAGATGAACGGTTGGCTCAAGTAATGATTGATAAAGTTTTTGATGGGGTAATTGCTTCAAACTAATTTTAACTTATTATGATTAAATATGAAGCTTATGGAGTAATAAGCTTCATATTTTTTATCAAGTATTATCAAATACATTTGGCGGGTTTTGGCAATCCGGCTATTTTTGTTGCTTGTTTGGCTGGGCCTTTTGGAAATAGCTTATATAAATAGATGCTATTTCCTTTATCTTCGCCTAGTGCTTTAGCCATTGCTTTTACCAGCATGCGGATCGCGGGGCTGGTATTGTATTCGAGATAAAAATTTCTCACAAACTCAATGACTTCCCAATGTGCATCTGAAAGCTCAATATTTTCTTCTGCGGCTAGAAGTGGTGCTAAATCTTTAGTCCATTGAGTATGGTCTAGCAAATAGCCTTGTTTATCTGTCTCGATAGTTTGGTTGTTAAATTCTAGCATGATGATTACCAAGTAATTGAATTGTTCATCGTAATGGTCAGCTCAACCCAATCTTTGTCAGAGATAAGCTCTACTCCGGCCTCTGGGACAATGCCTCTGGCACAGGCGCAAGTTTGCAGCATCACCACATTTGCATCTCCAGCTGAGATACGCGTTTGCCCAAAGCAGCCATCATTACATAATAAAATTGTGTCGTGATGGGATACAAACTGCAGCTGATCGCATGCTTCGATACTAGAAATAATATGTAGCGTACTCATAGTGTCACCACAAAGTCATGTTGTTTGATTAACGCAAGGATTTCATGTTGATTTTTGATTTCAGTATCAACAGCAAGGGAGTGTGGCGATATGTTAAACTCCTGCATCGCTGACTGACAGGCATAAACCCGCTCGACATCATAAATTTCCAGAGTTTTTAATTGCTTAAACATGTCTTTTAAACCCAGTAGTGGAGCATTGAGGGTTTTCTGGAGCGATAGCACAGCAGAACCGGTAAAAAGCCAACTTACTTGTTGATCAATCGCTGCATAGATTAGTGCGACATCGAGCGCTTCTTTCAGACTATTTTGGTCAAATGGACTGGTTTGAGAAATAATTAACACGTTTTTACTCATTTAAACTGCATCCACTTATCAGACTTACTCGAGAGCATGGCAAACTCCGCAAGGCCTGCAACGGTGAAAGGGCTAACGTCTTCGATGCTAACGCCGCGTTTTTCCGCAGCGGTGACACACAACAACAGGGGGATCCCTTTATCTTTGATGCGTTGCCAAATCGCGTTGACTTGCAATTCGTCGGAAGCGTGTATGATATTTTGACTGGCGTGATAGACACCATCTTGATATAGAAAGATGCACGCGATTTGATGGTCACTTTTAATAGCTGCATCGACATATCGCTCTAGTAAAGTTAACTTTGACTGTGCAGCTACGCCAAAGTGCACTGATATGGCTATTTGACTCAAATTTTACTCATAAAAAAAGCCCCGTAATGGGGCTTATTTTATCAGAAATTCTGAGTTAGTCATCCGACGCGCCTAAAAGGGCAAGGATACTGGTGAATAAGTTATAAATACTTAAATACAAGCTCACAGTCGCAAGCACGTAGTTTGTCTCGCCGCCGTTGATGATGCGGCTTGTATCGTAAAGGATAAAGCCAGACATTAATAAAACGACTGCCGCGTTAATTGCCATGAACGCGATGCTTGATCCAATGAACAAGTTTACTAGGCTTGAGATAATAACCACGATTAAACCAACCGTTAAAAAGCCACCCATAAATGAGAAGTCTTTTTTCGTAGTTAGTGCATAAGCTGATAAACCGAAGAAAATTAACGCTGTTGTGCCAAGTGCTTGTGCTATCAACATGCCACCATTTGGTAGTGCAGCATAGTGATTAAGCATAGGCCCAAGGCCGAAACCTAAAATACCAGTAAATAAGAATACAAGACCGATAGCAGAAGATGAGTTTGCTTTTTTACCGATAACAAATAGCAAACCAAATGCAACTAATGAACAAACAATACCAGTAAACGCTGGTAATGCCATTGTCATTGAAATTGCGGCTGTTACTGCACTAAACGCTAATGTCATTGCCAATAGGAAGTAAGTGTTTTTCAACACTTTGTTTGTTTCCATTGTCGACATGACAGGTTTTGCAGTGTTGTATGAATGATTGAATGCCATGATTCAAGCTCCTTAATAAAACATGCTGATCCCAAAAATAACTAAGATAAGAGTATCAATTGTTATATGTTGGGGCAATGATTTCTGGATCAATATCTGTCGTTAATTGGGTCTCTACGGCAATATTTACTCAATACGTAAGACTTTGAATATTTTCAAAAGTTCGCTGAAATATCAAAAATACGCATAATTTTGACTGGTTCTTAGACGATTGAGCCAAATTTTACGCAAACGATCAAATAATTGAAAAAAAAGCTTCACAAGCGCATAGGGATTCTCTATTATTCGCCCCGCTGCGGAGAGATGGCTGAGTGGTTGAAAGCACCGGTCTTGAAAACCGGCATACGTTAATAGCGTATCTAGGGTTCAAATCCCTA
>NZ_SGPI01000007.1:0-50825 GCF_004208845.1 Pseudoalteromonas sp. CO348
CGAACTCAGAAGTGAAACAAAACAGCGTCGATGATAGTGTGGATTACCCATGTGAAAGTAGAACATCGCCAGGGCCAAATAGAGAAACCCGTTGCAGCAATGCGACGGGTTTTTTGCTGTCTAGGATTTAGAAAACCTCGCGAGATGAACTCACTCCTACCACACTATCAGCACAGTGCAACATGTTAGGAGGTGGTTTACCCGCCGATGGCTTGCGATTAAGGTTTCCAGTCAATGGTAGTGTGGATCTCCCATGTGACTCTCTATTTAAAAAATGAGAACATCCTACTTCGTAGCGAGCCAGGGCAAAATAGAGAAACCTGTTGCAGCAATGCGACGGGTTTTTTGCTGTCTGGGGTAAAGTACTTCCATGTAGTATCTCCCCTTCGCGCGTCCTTGCGCTCACTTCCTCGAACTGCGAAGCGGTGCTTCGGTTTCTCGTCACCCAAACTCAGAAGTGAAACAAAACAGCCGAAGGGTCGGCCCCGGTCAATGATAGTGTGGATTACCCATGTGAAAGTAGAACATCCTACTTCGTAGCGAGCCTGGGCCAAATAGAGAAACCCGTTGCAGCAATGCGACGGGTTTTTTGCTGTCTGGGGTAAAGTACTTCCATGTAGTATCTCCCCTTCGCGCGTCCTTGCGCTCACTTCCTCGAACTGCGAAGCGGTGCTTCGGTTTCTCGTCACCCAAACTCAGAAGTGAAACAAAACAGCCGAAGGGTCGGCCCCGGTCAATGATAGTGTGGATTACCCATGTGAAAGTAGAACATCCTACTTCGTAGCGAGCCAGGGCCAAATAAGAGAAACCCGTTGCAGCAATGCGACGGGTTTTTTGCTATGTGTGATTTGAAAATCTCGCGAGATGAACTCACTCCTACCACACTATCAGCACAGTACAACATGGTGGGAGGTGGTTTATCCGCCGATAGGTTGCAATGAAGTTCCGGCAAAAACCATGTACATAAAAACCCGTTACAGTAATGCAGCGGGTTTTTTGCTGTTTGGGGTATAGAGATTTGATAGATATAAAACCTCGCAAGCCAATCAACACATCGCGAGGTAAACTCGCTTCTACCACCGAATACACAGCATTGTGGGAGTGCACGCATCCATGCGTTTATTTCCTGAGTTGCTAAACTGCGTTTTTGGACTTGATTATGAAAAGACGACTGTTTTATTGCCGTTAATGAAAAGCTTATGCTCGCAGGCTAATTGTAACGCGTTACAAAATACTGTTTTTTCAATGTCTCTACCGATTTTTGCCATCTCTTCAGCATTTTGAGCATGGCTAACTTGCGTGACATTTTGGGCAATAATAGGTCCTTCATCTAATTCATCATTAACAAAGTGAGCGGTAGCGCCAATAATTTTCACGCCACGCTCAAATGCCTGATGGTAAGGTTTTGCACCGATAAAGGCAGGCAAGAATGAGTGGTGAATATTGATAATTTTCCCGTCAAAGCGTGAGACAAATTCCGGTGTTAAGATCCGCATATACTTTGCCAAGCCAACAATATCAGGATCATATTGTGCGATTAAATCGGCCATTGCACTGTCGTGTTCAGCTCTACTCAACCCTTCATGTGATACCAGATGAAAAGGAATACCAAAGCCTTTAACAAGGGATTCCAACGTATCATAGTTTGCAATAACTGCTTGTACTTCAATATTGAATGCTTGTTCATATTGTTTAAGCAACACGCCGCCTAAGCAGTGCGCTTCCTTCGTCGCAAGTAGCACCACTTTTGTTCGTTCTTGCCCGTATAGGTTTAATTTGGCGCCAGTTGGTAATGACTGACGAAGTTGTGTCAGAAAGTTATCACTGGGAGTACCTGTGAGCTCTGTACGCATAAAGAAGCGCTGTCCTTCTTTATCTACAAACTCATTATTGCGCGTGATGTTTAGGTCGTGCTCATGACAAAGGCTAGTGATCTTCGCGATCAGTCCGATGTCATCTTTGCACTCTGTCGTAAGTATGTAACTCATTTCCTCATTCCAATTCGTCTAAGCGAACTTTCAGAATACTGTGAATTGGCAGTGAGATAAATGCTTAACAACAAAAAACTTCGCGATTGCTATCGTATTCAACAGCTGTCTGTGCGCTCACCGCCCATGGTTGAGCAGAGCCTTGAGTTTTGCTGGCTTTACTGGCTTAGACAGATAATGGATCTGTTCATTCTTAGCGGCGACTTTTACTTCTTCATCCCTCACAGCGGTAATTAAAATAGCAGGAACCGTATCTTGCCACACGGAGCGTAGCGATTTGATCAAAGAGATCCCATCACAGTTATCGTTAAGTTGGTAATCCATTAAAATAACATCTGGTGCGGAATTATGTTTTGCGTAAGCAAGCGCGTCTTCTACTTTGTAAAACAGCTGATAGTAGCAATGCCATTTATCTAGCAGGCTCGCCATGGCTTCTAGGTTTTTCGGATCGTCATCAACCGCGATGACATTAAGTTGAGTTTTGCTTTGCGGTTTTTGGCTAATATCTTCTTTTACTTGGAGTAAATCCACATTGCCATAGGGTATGTCTATGGCAAAGCGGCTGCCTTGATTGACAACCGAGTTCACAGAAATTGTGATGGATAATAGATCGCATAGACGTTTTACAACACCAAGCCCAAGCCCAATACCTTTATTATCGCCTGCTTGAATACGATAAAAATCGTTAAAGATCTTATTCTGCTCATGGTTTGAAATACCTGGACCGGTATCCCACACTTCAAGCCTTAAACTATGTTTACGGCGTCGACAGGCGATGAGCACTTTGCCACTGTCGGTATATTTAACGGCATTGGAAACCAGGTTTTGAATGATCCGGCGCAGGTAAGTGGTGTCACTGTGCACAATACTGTGGGAGCTTCTCACCTTAAGTTCTAGACCTTTCTCTTTGGAAATGATGGCATACTCATTTGCCAGTGGTAGTAAGATATCGTCAATGTTGAAATGCCTAGGGGTTGGTTTCATTGCACCTTGTTCAAGTTTTGCAATATCCAAAAGCGCACTCATCAGATGTACGGTGGAGTCTAGGCTATCGGTGAGTTTTTCAAAGTTACCCTGATCTTTACTTATTAGATTGTGGGTATCAATCGCTGCTAAGTATAGGCGTGCGGCATTGAGTGGCTGCAAAATATCATGACTCGCAAGCGCTAAGAAGCGGGTTTTACTCTCATTTGCTTGTTCTGCTTCTTTTTTAGCTGCCATTAACGCCTGCTCTGTTTCGTGACGATTGGCTATTTCCGCTTTAAGATCCATATTAATAGTGCGGATCTCTTGGGTTCTGGCTTCAATACGGTTCTCTAGATCCATATTGATTTCTTCCAGTGCGTTTTGCGTCGCAATATGCGTAGTGATATCTGAAAAACTCGTCACAAACCCGCCTTCAGGCAGCGGGTTCCCCGTCATCTCAAATACTTGGCCATTACGACGGTGGCGAATAAAGTGGTGAGGAGTGCCATTTTTCAGATGTTGAACTCGTTTATCGACGTGTTTATCAATTTCACCAGGACCGCATTCACCGCGCTCGGCGTTAAATCGGATCACTTCCTCTATCGGTTGTCCGACTTCTAAGAAACCATCTGGGTAGGCGAACATCTCGTGATAACGCCTGTTCCATGCAACAAGTTTTAGATCTTTATCAACAACCGAAATCCCATGGCTTAGGTTTTCTAATGAGGTATAAAGTAGGTTTTGGTTGAACTGTAGTGCTTGTGTGGTTTCATCAAAAAAGTTAACCACCTCTTCAAATGCCATTTGGCGACCCGATGACACGGTACGGATCAGAGCTTGGGCAGATGAAGCACCGAGCACTCCCGTGAGTGCGCGCTCGCAGAATGAGATAAATTCAGGAGCTGGGTACGCGTCATTATCTTCTAAAATATTATTTTGAGCATAGTGCCCGAGCAGTTGCTGACTACGCTGAACGCCCAAGAAGGTTTGTAGTAGCACTTTAAAGTCATACACGGTAGCGCGAACTTGTTTATTCAAGCGTTTAGAGAGAGCAGCCTGATCTTTAGGGTTTACGAATGCCGCGGCCTGAATACGGTCGATTAGGCGCTCCTGTGCACCGATAGAAAAGCTAATATAGCAGCTAATGTTAGCGAGCAGTGCAAGTAAAGTTCCTCGGGTGATAAGGGTCTGACGCATTTCATAATCAAGTAATCCTCCAGCTTCCAGAATTGGAAACATAAGAAATAGCATCCAGCAGATAAAACCCGCGATGAGCCCCGCATATACGCCATACGCATGGCCTTTACGCCAATAAAGTCCACCGACAATCGCAGGCAATAGCTGAGTAACTAATGAGAAGGCAACTAACCCCATATTCGCGAGAGCTTCACCATGACCAAACCATTGCTGGTACATATACGAAAGTAATAAGATGGCGGCGATAACAAAGCGTCGAACTAAGAGTATTTGACTCTTAAAACTGCTGTTTAGAATGTTCTTCTTAAATTTACGCTTGAACAACAAAGGCAATACCACATCGTTTGATAACATGGTGCTAAGTGTGAGAGTCGCAACGACTATCATGGCCGTTGCCGCTGATAAACCGCCGATAAAGACAAATGTAGCGAGGATCGGATGCTCCATCATGATAGGTAAAGCAAGTACGAAACTATCCGGTGCGGCGCCATAGCCAATATCGGGGTGGATAGCGGCGGTAGCGATTGGGATGATCATGGCTGCTATCAATAACAAGTAAAGCGTAAATGCCCAGCGTGCGGTTTTTAAGTGTGAAGTATTGTGGTTATCTACTACTACAACATGAAATTGTCGGGGCAAACAGACGATGGCAGCCGCTGCCATAAGCGTTTGTCCAACGAAGTTGAAGTTAAAGAAGTCAAAAGATTGCCAATGTTCGCTCAATGCTTCAAATGAGTCTGGAACTTGAGCTAAAGATTGCCATGCAAGCACGGCAACAATACCGAGTGCGAGTAACTTAACGATAGATTCAAAAGCAACGGCCAACATCAACCCTGAGCGATACTCAGTCACATCTACCTTTCTAGTGCCAAAGAAAATCGCAAATAATGCCATGATCAAGGTGCCAGCTAATGCGAGCGCAGTGCCAGATACTTGCTCATCCTGCTGTAATAACAAAAAGCTACTACTCAAGGCTTTGAGCTGGAGTGCAATATACGGAATGGTTGCCAATAGGGCTATCATCGTTACCATGACGGCCGTAGTTTGGCGTTTACCGTATCGTGCCGAAATGAAGTCGGCAATGGTGGTGATATTCTGCTTTTTACTGACCAATATGAGTTTGCGCAAAAACCCCTGACCGAACAAAAACAGTAAAATGGGCCCTAAAAGAATGGGGAAGTAATGCCAACTACTGGTGGCCGCAGTACCTACCGAGCCGTAATAAGTCCAAGAAGTACAATAAATCCCTAAGGAAAAGGCATAAACAAACGGATGATGACTAATTTTGAGTGCGCGGGGGGTGGTTTTATCTCCCCAGTTGGCGAGCCAAAAAAGTACACCAATATAAGCAGCGGCAACAAGGAGTAAAATGGCAGTCATAATGTTTGTTATAGTTTTTGGTATTAATATCGTCATACTTTAGCAAACAAATGGCACCCATAGTCTAGTTTGCTCTATAATTTTATTTGAGATTTATATCTTATTTAAAATCAAAGTGTTATAGTTTTGTTTGGTGAGTAAAGAGGTTCATTCACCATTCAAGTTAGACTAATGTCTTACTGTCGTACCCACTCATTGAAAATACATCTTCATCCAACCTGTTTTGATTTATCTATTTGTTTATAAAGACTTTTTAATTCTAATGAATACCACGTATTTGCAGTTTACGTAAACGTTAACTTGGCGTTACGACTAAGGTCTCAATTTCAACTTACTAAGCCGTTGCTACTCTCATTAAGGTCTATTAACACAACTTGCTCCATGTTGGAGCGGGTGATAGGAGATTTAAAATGGCTTTTAAAAGTGAAGAACAAGCGAAAGCATATTGGTCAGAAAATCTCGCCTTGATGTTTAAGCTACTCGCTATCTGGTTTGTCGTTTCATTTGGATTCGGCATCCTGTTAGTTGATGTGCTCAACGAAGTTCGTTTTTTTGGATTTAAACTCGGATTTTGGTTTTCTCAGCAAGGCGCAATTTATACCTTTGTTGCGTTAATTTTTGTCTACGTTTCAAAAATGAATGCGTTGGACAAAAAATACGGCGTGGATGAGTGAGGAGCTAATCGATGGATGTTCAAATTTTAACTTTTATTATCGTCGGCCTTAGTTTTGCGCTTTATATCGGTATCGCTATCTGGGCGAGAGCTGGGTCCACGAATGAATTCTATGTTGCTGGCGGCGGTGTACCTCCTGTTGCAAACGGTATGGCAACTGCAGCAGATTGGATGAGTGCAGCGTCCTTTATTTCAATGGCGGGGATTATTTCCTTCGCTGGTTACGACGGCGGTGTTTACCTTATGGGGTGGACCGGCGGTTATGTATTACTTGCCCTGTGTTTAGCACCTTATTTGCGTAAATTTGGTAAGTTCACGGTACCAGATTTTATCGGTGATCGTTACTATTCTCAGGTTGCACGTGTGGTTGCGATCCTGTGTGCTATCTTCATCTGTTTTACCTATATTGCCGGTCAAATGCGTGGTGTTGGTGTGGTGTTCTCTCGTTTCCTTGAAGTGGATATTGAAACGGGTGTTTACATTGGTATGGTGATTGTATTCTTCTACGCGGTACTTGGTGGTATGAAGGGGATCACTTATACACAGGTCGCTCAATATTGTGTACTTGTCTTTGCTTATTTAGTTCCTGCTATTTTCATCTCACTGATGATGACGGGCCATTTACTACCACAAACTGGTTTTGGTGCAACGTTGGCTGATGGCTCGGGCACCTATCTACTCGACAAGCTAGATGGACTCAGTACCGAGCTCGGTTTTGCGCAGTACACCGAAGGCTCTAAGAGTATGGTTGATGTGTTTGCTATTACTGCTGCACTTATGGTTGGTACTGCTGGTCTGCCACATGTAATCGTTCGCTTTTTTACCGTTCCTAGAGTAAAAGACACTCGTATTTCAGCCGCTTGGACCTTAGTGTTTATCGCTATCGTATATACAACTGCACCCGCTGTTGCTTCGTTCGCTCGTGTAAACATGATCGATACTATCAACGGTAAAGATGGTAGTGGCACGGTATATGAAGAAGCACCACAATGGGTGAAAAACTGGGAAAGAACAGGCCTTATCGTATTCAATGATAAGAATGGTGACGGCAAAATGCAGTACTCTGCAGGCAAGATTGATGATCCTGCAAGTGCAAACGAAGTGAAGATTGACCGCGATATTATGGTATTGGCAAATCCAGAAATTGCGAATCTACCTGCGTGGGTGATTGCATTGGTCGCTGCAGGTGGTATTGCTGCGGCGCTATCGACAACCGCTGGTTTGCTACTGGTTATTTCAACATCGGTATCACATGACTTGTTGAAGCGTACCATCAAGCCGGATATCAACGATAAACAAGAATTGCTGGCTGCGCGCTTAGCGGCGATGGTCGCTATCGCAATCTCGGCATACTTTGGTATAAATCCGCCAGGGTTTGTCGCCTCGGTGGTTGCATTTGCCTTTGGTTTGGCTGCGGCGAGTTTCTTCCCTGCGATTATTATGGGGATATTCTCTAAGCGAATGAATAAAGAAGGTGCGATTGCTGGCATGGTTACGGGTATAGGCTTCACTGCAGCTTATATTATTTACTTTAAGTTTGTCAGCCCTGAGCTAAATGCCCCTGCAAACTGGTTGTTTGGGATTTCTCCTGAAGGGATCGGTATTGTAGGTATGCTAGTGAACTTCGTTGTAGCTGCACTGGTTATGAAGGTAACCGCGGATACACCTGAAGAAGTCAAAGTGATGGTTGATGGGATCCGTAACCCTAAAGGGTCTAGCGCTGCTCACGCACACTAAGCAATGCTAATCGAATTTGCCCAGCCAGTGTGCTGGGCAAATTTGTTTTTGATAGTGCAAAATTGTAGACGATTAAAAGGACAGTTAGGTATGACGCCAGAAATTCAAGATGTCTTTCAGTTTGTTTATAAACAAGCCCCGTTTTCTGAATTGCCCGAAGCGGCTGCCAGCTACTTTTCAAAACATATCGAAATTGTTTATCTTAGCCAGACGAATCAACAAGATTGGCTTCAAGATGGCAAGCCAAATCTATATTTGCTGCGCTCGGGTGTGGTTGATCTTATCTCAGCAAAAGACGAAGTCATTGGTCGTATGAGCGAGGGAGACTACTTTGGTTATCCTTCTTTATTAACCGGTGATGCCATTCAAAATCGCATCGAAGTTCAAAAAGATGGCTTGGTTTATATTCTCAATGAGCAGAACTTTGATTTTTTGCGCCGAGAATATAAACCTTTTGAGCAATACTTTGTTAGAGCACACGCTAACCGACTACTTTCTTCTCGTTATAAACAGCAAAGCGAAACTTGGTCAGAGCGGAAAATATCTGAGCTAATGACTAAAGATGCGGTTACTATCGCGCCGACAGCGAGTATTCGTGAAGCTGCCAAATTGATGAGCCAGCATCGTGTTTCATCAATTATGGTCACGGAGCAAGCGCGCTTGGTTGGCGTTGTGACGGATAGAGATCTGCGCAATCGAGTTCTAGCGCAAGACAAAGATCCCAGTGCTCCACTTGCTGAGATCATGACGGAAAAGCCAAAACATATTTTTGAAAACAATCGTGTGTTTTCGGCCCTGCATTTAATGCTTAAGCACAATATTCATCATTTACCTGTGTTAAATGAAGCGTATAAACCATTGGGCATGCTGACCAGCACCGATCTGCTGAGACAGCAAAAAAGTGATCCAGTGCAACTTATTGGCAGGATCTATAAAGCACAAAATCTTCTGGCTATCAAAAACTGCGCTCAGGAGATCCCAGATCTATTGCGTCAATTTTCCTATCATATCGAAGATATTTCACTGATTGGCAAGCTACTAAGTGGCCTCACTGATGCGCTAACATCAAGATTAATCTATTTATATCAACAACAGCACGGTGCCGCGCCATGTCGCTTCGCGTGGATCTGTTTTGGCTCTCAGGCACGAGAAGAGCAGACCTTACATTCAGATCAAGACAATGGTTTATTGCTACCAGACAATATCAGCGAAAACGATCGTCGTTACTTTGCTGCTTTAGGCGCGTTTGTCTGTGAGCAACTCAACGAGTGCGGTATTCAATCTTGCCCGGGAAATATCATGGCTAGTAATGCAGATTGCCGTGGCACAGTTGCCCAGTGGACCGCCAAATTTAGCAAGTGGATCTTGTCTCCTACGCCAAAAGCGATGCTTAATTGCAAGATCTACTTTGATATGCGTTTTATTGATGGCGCCAGCGATCTCTATGCGACCCTGCGCCAATCTTTGGAGCAGATCAGTCGAAACGAGTTGTTTTATGCGGCAATGGCGACAGACATCAACGCAAACTCGGTACCGATCGGGATCTTTCAACAATTTAAGCTGGAAAAAGACAAGAGCAAACATAAGTATTTAGATCTGAAAAAGCGTGGGGTTGCTATTATCAACGATGTGGTTAGGTTGTATGCGCTAAAAGTGGGGGTTGCAAGAGCTAACACCTTAGAGCGCCTAGAGGCACTGACTAAAAGCCCATTGCTTGCTAAGTCGGATATCGACAATCTAAAAGACTGTTGGCGATTCTTAACACAATTGCGGTTAAAGACCCAAATTAACCGTGAAGGATTACCTGGAAATTGTATTAACCCAGAAAACCTCTCTTCTCTTGAACGCCATCAACTCAAAGAAGCATTTTATTTAGTCAAACAAGCACAGCAGGCGAGTGCGTTTAAGTTTGCTCGAGGGAGTTTATAAGCAATGAACTGGTTTTCTCACTCTGTTGCTAAGTGGCGCTATAAACATCAGCCGTTTGCGCAAGCCGAGTTGGTGGTGCTAGACCTTGAGCTCACCGGGCTTGATCCTAAGCGCCATGAAATTGTGTCGGCTGGTTGGTTGCCGATTAAAAATATGCGGATCCAGGTGAAAGATGCACAGTATCATTTGAACAGTGAAGTGCGAACGCTTGCACAAAGTCCAGTTTTTCACGGTATTGATAGTAGTCAATTGGCAGATGGTGAGTCCTTACAAACTTTGTTGCTGGCGCTTCAGCGCGCGCTCCACGGTAAAGTGTTGGTATGTCATAACGTACAGATGGATTGGGCGTTTCTTAAGGCGGCATTTCAGCGCTTTGAGCTAAACGTAAGACCTGCTTTGTTGTTAGATACCATGCAGATAGATAAGCGTCGTGTGTTAAAGCAAGGCTATCCGTTGGCGCAAGATGCATTAACACTAAACGCTTGTAGAATGCGTTATGGTTTACCTCCTCACCAATTGCATGATGCGCTTAGCGATGCTTTAGCGACAGCGGAACTACTGTTGGCGCAATCTCAGGCCATTTGTGCTGGCGGTAAATGTAAAATTGCGGATTTAACTTGAGTTAAAAAATTGCCCTAGCCCCTTACACATTTCACTCAGGTCGATTACAATAGCGCCATCAAAACGAAGGGGAACTTTCGTACTTGCGACTTCATGGATTTTCAATTTAATGACAATCAAGCTTGCAATTAATGGCTTTGGTCGAATAGGGCGTAATATCGTAAGAGCACTCTATGAGTCGGGTCGTCACCACGAAATACAAATTGTAGCCATCAATGAGTTGGCGGATCCTAAAGGGATCGCGCATCTTCTAAAATACGATACCTCACATGGGCGTTTTGCTTTTCCAGTTTCGTTAACAGAATCTTTTTTGGAAGTAGCTGAGGATAAGATCCAGTTATTTTCAGAGCCAGATCCAAGTCACCTGCCTTGGCGCGCGCTGGATGTTGATGTGGTGCTCGATTGCACTGGCGTCTATCATTCTCGTCAGCACGCACTTGCGCATATTCAGGCTGGGGCAAAGAAAGTATTATTTTCACATCCTGCTGATGCTGATGTTGATGCGACGGTGATCTTCGGTATCAACGAAGAAATACTGTTACCTGAGCACACCATTGTGTCTAACGGCTCATGTACAACAAACTGTATTGTTCCGGTAATTAAAGTGCTAGACGATAAGTTTGGTGTTGAGTCCGGTGCTATTACTACTATTCACGCCTCTATGCATGATCAACAAGTGATTGATGCTTATCACAGTGATTTGCGTCGTACGCGTGCGGCAAGCCAATCCATCATTCCTGTTGATACTAAGCTGGCTCGCGGTATTGAACGTATTTTACCTAAGTTCCAAGGTCGTTTTGAGGCGATCGCGGTACGGGTGCCAACAATCAATGTTACGGCGATGGATCTGAGTGTGACGCTCAATGAAAATGTCACAATTGATGCGGTAAACTCAGTTCTAAAGCAGGCTGCTGGTGGCCGTTTAGAAGGGGTACTGAGCTACACTGAAGAGCCGCTAGTGTCGGTTGATTTTAATCACGATCCACATTCTTGTATTATAGATGGTACGCAAACTCGAGTGAGTCACAAGCGCTTGGTTAAGCTACTAGTTTGGTGTGATAACGAGTGGGGTTTTGCTAATCGTATGCTTGATACCGCTTGCGTGATGATGCGTGGCTAATCATTTGTTTCAGACGCTGTTATAATCAAATTGTCTGCACAAAATTAAAACAATAATTCAAACCGAGGTAGCAAACGATTGCTGCCTTGTAGATAACAAAATGTATCGTTCTTTAAGGAGATGTCCAATGTCAGTCATTAAGATGGCGGATTTAGATTTAAACGGCAAGCGTGTGTTGATCCGCGAAGACCTAAATGTGCCAATTAAAGATGGCAAAGTCGCGTCGGACGCGCGGATCCGTGCTGCACTACCTAGTATCAAATTAGCGCTAGAAAAAGGTGCTAAAGTGATGGTGATGTCTCACCTTGGTCGTCCAACTGAGGGAGAATATGATGCACAATATTCTATGCAGCCGGTTGTGGATTATCTTAATGATGCGTTATCTCAAGATGTACGTTTAGTGACTGACTATCTTGACGGCGTGGATGTACAAGACAATGAAGTTATCGTATTCGAAAACGTGCGTTTTAACGTTGGCGAGAAGAAAGACGATGAAGTACTCGCGAAAAAACTAGCAGCGCTTTGTGATGTCTACGTGATGGATGCCTTTGGTACTGCGCACCGCGCACAGGCTTCAACACATGGTGTTGGCTTGTATGCTGAGGTGGCTTGTGCAGGTCCATTGCTTGCGGCTGAACTAGACGCACTTGGCAAAGCACTAGATAACCCAGCTCGTCCTTTGGTGGCCATCGTTGGCGGCTCTAAAGTATCAACCAAACTAACCGTGCTTGATTCATTGTCTAAGGTTGTTGACCAACTCGTTACTGGTGGCGGTATCGCGAATACTTTCATTGCTGCAGCGGGTAACCCTGTCGGTAAGTCGCTATACGAAGCGGATTTGATCCCTGAAGCGAACAAGCTAGTGGCCGCTGCTAGAGCGAATGACGGTGATATTCCTGTTCCGACTGATGTGGTTGTAGGTAATGAGTTTTCAGAATCTGCAGTTGCTACCATTAAAGATGTAAGCGAAGTGTCAGACGAAGACATGATCTTCGACATAGGTCCTGATACTGCAACTCAACTTGCTGAGATCATTGCAAATGCCGGCACTGTGGTTTGGAATGGCCCTGTGGGCGTATTCGAATTTGACCAATTTGGTAATGGTACTGAAGCGATTGCTAATGCTATCGCTAAGTCGTCAGCATTCTCAATTGCTGGTGGTGGTGATACGTTAGCTGCTATCGATAAGTATGGTGTTGAGCAAGATATCTCTTATATTTCTACAGGTGGTGGTGCTTTCCTTGAATTCCTTGAGGGTAAAACACTTCCTGCGGTCGCCATGCTTGAGCAGCGAGCTAAAGACTAAAATTGATTGAGGTAGCGTTAAGCTGCCTCTTAATATCAGGTAAACATCACTCTCTCACATACTTGATGTTTGCTTGACGACGCGTAGCGTCCGGTTAGCCAACAAATAAAGTGGTTAACTTCATCAGCGTTGGCTGGTGTAAACATATTATCCGTTCAAACCGATAGCGGTGGCTATCAACAATTGGAGAAAAGCAATATGGCTTTAATCAGTATGCGTCAACTTCTCGATCATGCAGCTGAGCATGGTTATGGCGTTCCGGCATTTAACGTGAATAACCAAGAGCAAATGCGTGCGATCATGGAAGCTGCGGACAAGACAAATAGTCCGGTTATCGTGCAAGGTTCTGCTGGTGCACGCAAATATGCTGGTGCACCATTTATCCGCCACATGATTTTAGCGGCTGTAGAAGAATGGCCTCATATTCCAGTTGTAATGCACCAAGATCATGGTACTTCACCTGCTGTATGTCAGCGCTCAATTCAACTTGGTTTCTCATCAGTCATGATGGATGGTTCTTTAATGGAAGACGGTAAAACGCCTTCAAGCTACGAGTATAATGTGGACGTTACTCGCCGTACTGTTGAAATGGCGCACGCGTGTGGCGTGTCTGTTGAGGGCGAGCTAGGTGTACTTGGTTCTCTTGAAACCGGTGAAGCTGGTGAAGAAGACGGTATTGGCGCTGAAGGTAAATTAACAGAAGATCAGCTACTAACAGATCCTGAAGAAGCTGCAGACTTCGTCAAGAAAACCAATGTAGATGCGCTTGCTATTGCATGTGGTACATCACACGGTGCTTATAAATTTACTCGTCCACCAACGGGCGATATCTTAGCAATTAACCGCATCAAAGAAATCCACGCTCGTATTCCTGATACTCACTTAGTAATGCATGGTTCGTCTTCAGTTCCGCAAGACTGGTTAGCAATCATCAATGAGTTTGGTGGTGAAATCCCTGAGACTTACGGTGTACCGGTTGAGCAAATTGTTGAAGGTATTAAATTCGGTGTTCGTAAAGTTAATATCGATACCGATCTACGTTTAGCATCAACAGGTGCTATTCGTCGCCACCTTGCGCAAAACCCAAGCAATTTCGATCCACGCAAATTCTTAGCTGAAGCGACGAAAGCGATGACTGAGATCTGTATTGCGCGCTACGAAGCGTTCGGTACAGCAGGTCAAGCAGCTAAGATCAAGCCAATTTCACTTGATGATATGCACTTGAGATATCTAACAGGTGAGTTAGATCCTAAAGTGAAATAACTTACCGGATCAAAATTTGACTAAGTAAAATTGTGCATCGCACTTTGATACTTCAAAAAGCCTCTGAAATAGAGGCTTTTTTTGTATCTGATCCTTGATTGGAAGCCAATGTTCAATAGGGCTGCAAGGTGAAAATACACTTGGATCGCCATTTTACTAGCGAAGTAAATAACCTGAGCTGCGAATAATTAATGTCTTTCTAGCAGCCAGTTTTAGCGCTAACTGCGTTGAATTCACTTCCAATAGCCAGCTATTGGTGCGTAAATTCGCCTTGTTTTCCCTAAAACTCTCTGGCTAGATAAGGAAAAAACTAAGTTGTGGCTTAGTAACAATAAGTTGGAACATTTCTTATCCAAACCTCAGGTTAAATAGGGATCAGATCTTTACTAACAAAGATCATTGTTTGACTAAGTGGATATATTTCAAAACCTCAGATCAATAAGTTAGCTTCGCTTAGATCATTTTTATACCAACTTGATCGAGCGTGAAGTAGTAAGAGGTTAGTAAGAAAATGATCTTGGGGACGATCTTGCTAGTAAAAATCTGATCCTGACAGTGGATGATCCCCAGCAGTTAATAAAATACTGATCCCGGAGTCAGTTTCTTGATCTCCAGCTAAAAGTGTCTAACTTTAAAAATACGAGATCTGTTCGCTACGTCCTCTCTGTCTGGCTTCGGCATCTCAAACCTTGTTGTACTGCGCCCAAATACTATCCAAGGTGATCAAAGATGAAAATGAAATACCTACCATTTGTTGCTCTAAGCCTTTGCTCTATGAGTGTTTGTAGTTATGCAAACGAAGCTGTATCTCTATACGGTAGAGCTCATGTCGGTGTACAGAATTCTGATAAAGATGGTGACAGCGATACTTCAATTGAAAGTTATAACTCTCGCATGGGATTAAAGGGAGCTGCAAAGCTGCAAGAAGGACTTGAGATTTTTTATAAATATGAATTTCAAGTTGAGATCACGGATCAAGACAAAGATGGTAAATCAGGTGATAACCTTACAGCACGCTCTCAGTATCTTGGGGTTAAAGGGAGCTATGGTCAGCTCCTGATCGGCCGTGATGATACACCGATGAAAAAGTCGCAAGGCAAAGTGGACTTAATGAATGACTTTTCTGGTGATATTAATTCGTTCTTTGTTGGTGAAAATCGCCTTGGTGACACCGTGCAATATACGACTCCAGCGATCAATCATTTGCAGTTTACGGTGAGTTATATTGCCGAAGACAACAGCAAACAAAATGGTGAAGATGGCTTATCTTTGTCGGCAAGTTACGGTGATAGCAAACTCAAGAAAACCAATGTATATGTTGCTGTTGCCCATGATAATAAAGTCGCGGGACAAGACATTAATCGCGTGACGGTACAAGGAAAACTAGGGGACTTTAAACTCGGCGGTATGTATCAACAAAATGAAGCGATAGATAGTGATGAGGAAGTAGACAGTTTTATGGTGAGTGCTGCCTACCAAATTGAGTCATATACCTTACTGGCTCAATATCAAGATTCGGATGGGGCAGCAGGTAAGCTGAAGAACTCTGGCAATGCAGCCTCTGTGGGTGTGGAAAAAAGTTTAAGTAAACAAGCTCGTATGTATCTTTGGTATTCGAAATTTTCTTTGGATAACAACGAAGATCACAACACGATGGCGGTCACATTGAGGTATGACTTTTAATTTACAAAAGCGTATGGCTATTTACAAAAGGCGTGCTGATTTTGCGGTGAATTGCGGTGTCGCTTTTATTGTATGGCTTGGAGGTCTTAGTCTATATTTCGAAAACACTATTTTGAAACCAATATTTAGCATAAAATATGTTTAAAATCATATGACTATAAATAAATAAGGTATTCCCTTTGTAGCCAAAAAAGAGATTTTTTTGGCTTGTTTTGCGTTTACACGTTACACTTTCATAAAAATGTCACAGTTAGTCATAATAATGACATCAACAACGTCGGTAACGAGAGAACATTGGGAATGTCACGTAAAGTACTTGTAGTTGATGATGAAGCACCTATCAGAGAAATGTTGGTGTTCGTACTAGAGCAAAATGGTTTTCAAGCAATTGAAGCGGAAGACTATGATTCAGCGGTTGCTGCTATGGTAGAACCTTATCCAGATATGGTGCTACTAGACTGGATGCTGCCAGGAGGCAGTGGTATTCAAATTGCTAAAAAGTTTAAGCAAAGTGAATATACCCGTCAGATCCCAATCATCATGCTAACGGCAAGAGGTGAAGAGGAAGACAAAGTTAAAGGATTAGAGGTTGGTGCGGACGATTATGTGACAAAGCCTTTCTCTCCCAAAGAGCTAATGGCTCGTATCAAAGCGGTAATGCGCCGAGTTTCGCCGACGTCGCTAGAAGAAGCGATAGAAGTTCACGGATTACGTTTAGACCCTATTTCTCACCGAGTGACATCTGCAGGCACTGAGTTAGATATGGGGCCAACAGAGTTTCGTTTATTACATTTCTTCATGACACACCCTGAACGTGTTTATAGCCGTGAACAGCTGTTAGATCACGTATGGGGTACTAATGTGTACGTTGAAGATCGCACTGTAGACGTTCATATTCGTCGCTTACGTAAAGCTATCGCACCGCTTGGTCACGATCGCTTAGTGCAAACCGTACGTGGTGCAGGTTACCGCTTTTCGAGTAAACTGTAATTAGTATTCCAAGAGGAACTGAATTATTTGGTTCCTAAATGGATTTAGTCTATGTATCGAGTGATTGATAAACAGGCGTTAACAAGACGCCTGTTTTTGTATTTCCTACCATTAGCCTTAATTGGCTATTTAGTCAGTGCACCTTTTCTGTTTCTTTTCATCGGTGCTTTCGTCTTATTAGTTTGGCATTACAAACAACTCTATCGTTTGAGCGACTGGCTGCTCAACCAACGTAGTTTTAATCCACCTGAAGGTAAGGGCGCTTGGGAACAAGTGTTTGAAGGGATCTATCAGCTTCAACAACGTAATCGCAAAAAGCGTAATGAACTCGCTGAACTGATCCGACGTTTTCGAGAGGGCGCTGAAGCTATCCCTGACGCGGTCGTTGTACTGCAACAAGATCTCAGTATTGTGTGGTGTAACCAATTAGCCTTGAAAGTGTTAGGTTTGCAATGGCCTACAGATCATGGCCAAAGATTGGATAACCTTATCCGAGATCCTAAATTTGTAAAATACATGCATGAACATCGCTTTGATGAAGCATTAGAGCTTGAGACCGGGCTTGCACATGAGCAAGTGTTGGAAATACGAGTAATGCCTTATGCCGAGCAGCTTATGCTAGTGGCGCGTGATGTTAGCCGACTAAAGCAATTAGAGCAGATGCGCAAAGACTTTGTTGCAAACGTATCTCATGAGCTAAGGACGCCGCTAACCGTCATGGCTGGCTATCTAGAGATGATGGATAGCGATAATATGCCACCCCCCGCAATGTGGGCTAAAGCACATGGTACTATGATAGATCAGTGTAAACGGATGGACAGTCTGGTAAATCAGCTTCTTTCCTTGTCTCGAATCGAAGGGGCGAGAAAGCAAGACAATGACAAAGCCGTGAATATTCCAGCGATGCTTGACCTTATTCATACCGAAGCGAAGTCACTTAATCAGGAAAAGGGCCATGAGCTCGTTTTTGATATTGATCCGACTTTGGATATCAAAGGGGCTGGGGATGAGTTACGCAGTGCTTACTCAAATTTAATTTTTAATGCTATTCATTACACCAAACCCGGTGGGCATATTCATGTACGTTGGTATTTAGAAAACGACTTGCCGACGTTTAGTGTCGTCGATAATGGCGATGGTATCGCGCCTGAACACATTAACCGACTAACTGAACGTTTTTACCGTGTGGATAAAGCACGAAGCCGAAAAACAGGCGGCTCGGGCCTTGGTTTAGCAATTACTAAACATGTGTTGTCTCGCCATGACTCAGCTTTACATATTGAAAGCAAAGTGGGTGAAGGCTCTCGCTTTTGGTTTGCTTTCCCCAAACAAAAGCGAATTTTTATGACAAATGATGAAAGTCATAAAAGTGTAATTTAAGGGTAATTTTATTGTCATTTTATCGCTGCACAATGAGCTGCGTAAAATAACTGGGACCAACAACTGGAGTGACCCCAATGAAATTTAAAAGCTTAGTTGCCGCAATGGGTGTGGCTATTACTACATTAGTTTCTACTCAAGTATCTGCTTTAGACGAAAAGTTACCAGAGTATAATAAAACCAGCGGTATCTCAGGAAACTTCTCTTCTGTAGGTTCTGATACGCTTGCCAACATGATGACGTTTTGGGCAGAAGAATATAAAAGAATTTACCCTAACGTAAATATCCAAATCCAAGCTGCTGGTTCTTCTACTGCGCCACCAGCACTAACGGAAGCAACGGCAAACTTCGGCCCTATGAGCCGTAAGATGAAGTCAAAAGAAATCGAAGCTTTTGAAAAGCGTTATGGTTATAAGCCAACAGAAATCCGCGTAGCAATTGATGCGCTAGCGGTATTTGTACACAAAGATAACCCAATTGAAGGCTTAACAATTGAACAGGTTGATTCAATCTTCTCTTCAACGCGCAAGTGTGGTTCGGCAGCACAGGCAAATCGCTGGAGTGATGTTGGTCTAACGGGTGATTGGGCAGCAAAAGATATTCAGCTTTATGGTCGTAACTCAGTATCTGGTACTTATGGTTACTTCAAGAAAAAAGCACTGTGTAAAGGTGACTTCCGCAATAATGTTAACGAGCAGCCAGGTTCTGCGTCTGTAGTACAGTCTATCTCGTCTTCAGTGAATGCGATTGGCTATTCTGGTATCGGTTATAAAACGTCAGGCGTACGTACCGTACCACTAGCGAAAAAAGGCACGAACTACGTTGATGCAACATTAGAAAATGTGGCACAGGGTAAATACCCACTGTCTCGCTTCCTATACCTATATGTGAACAAGCACCCTAATAAAGAATTAGCACCTATCGAAGCTGAATTCTTGAAGATGGTATTGTCTAAAGAAGGTCAAAAAATTGTTGAGAAAGACGGTTATGTTCCTCTTTCTAGCGAAATGGCGACACGTGAATTGAAAAAGTTAGGTTTACTTTAATCAATTACTCAACCCGCTAATTACTTGTTGTTATTGATGCCGCTCATTGAGCGGCATTTTTTATTTTCACACTTCCATGTTCCCAGATTGAATAATTTGTTTAAATCTTCATCCTCAAGCGGCAAAAAAGCTGGAAATATTCTATATTTAGTTAAAATTTATAATAAATCAGTCGATAATGAACTCGTCTTACTTCAAAAGGTGTATATATGAGTCTAGGTACTGCTTTTGCTGATCTTAGTATCACCAAAAAGATCCACGCAATTACGCTCGTTGCGGTTGTCGCTTTTGTGGTTATCGTGTTTGTTAATTACAACGCTATTAGCTCTAATCAAAGGGCATTAAATGAATTAGAGGAGCAGACATACAAAATTCTTAACCTCGCTACAGAAAACGCAAATAAGCTGCAGAATTTAGATGAGCTATTCACTCAAGCTGTAACCTTCGGGGATGCTGAATTACTAGATAAAGCAAAAGAATATCAACAGCAAATCCAAGCTAACCTGCAAAAAATTGAGTCGGTACAAAGCGGCTTTATGCCTTCAGATAATAGCGACGAACTTGCACAATACGGCAAAATTGCGCAACAAATTGCTGGGGGAATGATAGATGGTACAGCCGATTTTTCCCGTATCCAAGAAGATGCCAAAAAGAAAACTGAAATCTACGAAGGCCTAGTTGCAGATTTTACCAAGGCTAAAACGAACGCGAATGATCGTTTTGTTGAATTACTTCAAAATACCGAAGAGCGCTCAGCAAACGCGCTCACGATAATGTTGATTGTGGCCGTTATTTCTTTACTTGTGCTGGTTTTCTTAGCGGTTGTGATTGCAAGAGGTATTGGCAACTCTGCTAAGGATGCGGCGCAAAATCTGAAACTATTAGCGCAGGGGCAGGGTTCTTTGTCTACTACGCTCAATGTACGCTCTCACGATGAAATTGGCCAAGTATCTATAAACTTCAATGAGTTTGTTGCGTTACTAAAAGGGGCGGTTGTCGAGGTGATGAGTGTCGTCGAGCCTTTGATGAAAGACTCAAGTCGTCTAGTTCAGGGGATGGAAAAAGCCGAAGGGGCAACGAATCAACAAACGCATGACGCGGAAGTGGTACGTCAATCTATGGAAGAAATGCGGTTAAGTGTGGGTGATATCTCTCACTCGGCGTCACAGGCGTCTGATGCTGCCCAGCTGGCCGAACAAGAAGTTGAGCAGAGTAAGCGCCAAATTCAGGTGTCAGTTAACGAATCACAAGCGTTAAGTGAAGAAATTAATCATGCAGCAGAGACGATCAATAAGCTAGCTGATGATACGCAGAACGTGACGCAAATATTAAATGTGATCACATCAATTGCAGAGCAAACTAATTTACTTGCTTTAAATGCTGCGATTGAGGCGGCTCGTGCTGGTGAGCAAGGTCGAGGTTTTGCGGTGGTTGCCGATGAAGTCCGCGAATTAGCCTCAAGAACAGCAAAGTCGACCAATGAGATAAGAGAACTTTTAAATGTGTTAACAGAAGCGGCAAATCAAGCGGTGAAAGCAATGACAAGTGCAAGCAGTATGGCAATTAATAACGCTGAAGCTGCAGCACAAACCGGGCAGTCGATTGAGCAGATAGCAGCACAAATCTTGTCAATTAATAGCATGAATGGTCAAATTGCTGCGGCAACGGAAGAGCAGACCTCGGTAGCAGCTATGGTAGTAAATAATGTGACATCTATGCACCAGTCTTTCCAAGACACAATGCAAGCGTTGAATGAAGTGCAAGACGTTGCTGAAAATCTCCATGTACTGTCCGACAACTTGAAAGATGCAACCTCAAAATTTAGAGTCTAGTGGCTTAATTTGTAAACGATAAATAAAAACAGCCACATTAAGTGGCTGTTTTTATTTGATAAGGAATATTAGGGCCTGTTTATCTTTCAAGTTTGCTTTTGCAGCAGTTTGATTGGTATTTATACAAGGCAGAGCCTGCGTAGCATAGTCATTCTATGTGAGTCAGGCGAGAACACAGTAGAAATGCCAATCAAGCGCTGCCCTTTGGGTTCACCTGAGTGCGCTTTGTTCATTGTTGCTCAACCTTTGCCTAGATCACTAGGCGGCAAGTCGAGCGTCGCGACCAAAAAACACTCAGGAGAACAAAAATCAAACAGCAAAGGTCAACAGGCCCTAGTATTTACCAATCACTTTGACGGCTCCGGTTACTTTACTTGCATCAATATAACCGATTGCGTCTGCATTGCTCGAAACAAAATCGATTACCGCTTGATCGCTATCTAGCTTCTTCGGAGGTGTTCCTTTACCGGTGAATACTAATTTAGACCAATGGGCATTTAGTTGAGAGCTCGATTTACCAATCACTTTGTCGTTAAACTCGTCAAATACAGCATTACCATCCTGATTCACAGGGGTCGCACTACTACCATCGGCAAATGATTTGCTTTTGCCAAGAAATAACTTTTTGATAGTACCGTCATCCACAGTAGATGCATTTGCTGAGTTCACGATAACGGCAACATCTGCTAAAGCTGCTTGGCTGGCTAACAGTAGCCCTAAGGTCATTATTTTTTTAATCATATTAGCCTCCGTTAGAATACTAAATCGATACCGAAGCTCAACAGTTCAACTTTTTGATCTGTCAATGTGTTATCGAATTGGTTTAGTTCAATCTTGAATGCTGCTGACGGATGGAAGTCATAACGTGCACCAATACTCCACGTTTCTGATTCTGCACGAGCACCTGCAAGCGCACCATTAACAAGTGTTCTTAAATAAGGTGCATTTGGATTGGTTGGATCGGTCGTGACAGGAATGGTTACACCATTTGGAGCGGTGATGGTGAGTGGGACAGAGTTAAACTCGTCATTCTCATTCTTATCTTCATTGTGTTCGTAGGTTAGGTGGACTGTCCATGCATCAATACGGTAACCGAGGGAAGCGTAATACTGCTGTTGTTTAGCTAGTATGCTGTTATCCACTTCAAACTGAGTGTATTCTGCATCGAACAAGATATCGTTATAGTCGATAGCAATACCAATCGCGGCAAAGTAAGCATCATCCTTATCGACAGCAATATCATCCGCTTGTTGAGTTAGCCCATAGCCAGTTAACCCTGCCAACAACCCCGATAGTTCAGGGCTATTAGCTGCACTAATGCTCGCTTCGGTAGCAAAGTAGGCCGCACGCGCACTAAACCAATCTCTGCTTAGTGTCCAGTTAATACCTACTGTGTTGTTCAACTCAGCTTCATCTGAGTAGGTAATAGCAACAATGTCGTCATCTACGCTGCCTAAAGCTAGCTGTACAGTGCTTTCCCACTCCCCTAATGTCGAATTATGGATATAACTCAATCCGTTATAGGTGCTAAAGCTTAGGTTATATACAGATTGAGGTGGTTTAACCCAGCGGTATGCATAACCCACATCTAAAAAGTCAGAATAGCGATAGAATGGTATACGCATTTTACCTGCGCTTATCTGTGACGAGTCTGAAATCGCATAAGTTAAGTATGCCCATTCAAACTCGGCATCAAAGTCATTCTGACCACGGCCTACGATCTGTGCTGTGGCAGTTAGACTTTCTTGTAGATCGGCGGAAAGTTGTAGGGCGAATAAACTACGGTTTTCCATATCAAAATCATTGTCATAGCCATATAGTGTGTCGTCACTATCTAGCGTTTGACCACCAATAATGGAAGCAAAACCATTAATTCTGATCTCAGCGGCGCTGTGAAAACTCACTGTCCCAAGCGCTATCGCTAAAGCAATTGCTGACTTTTTCATATTGATTCCCATTTTCTTTGCAAAGAGTCGTGTCTGTAACACTCATTAAAAGCGCTGATACTGAGCTCAACAATAGTGTTACTTTTGTCTTAGAGATTAGAATAAAAACCAGAAATAACAAGTTATTAAGAAAAGTTAGTGCTCACTGCTTGCATTGTTTAAGAAACCAAGTCTTGAGCCAAGTTAAGTTGGTGTTGTATGTCTATCTCATCAGACCAGTTTATTGTATCGCAAAATATTCTAAAAAGGTGAATAAAAAATAACGGCGGGAATTAGAAAGTGCTTGTATTTAAAAGAATATTAAGGGAATTTTTTTGCCAAAAAGAGCAAACTATCGTTTGCTCTCGGTAATTTTTTCAGCCTGTACTTTGCAGGCATTATACTGCTCAATACATTTATCAGTGCATATCTGTAAAGACATTGTCTCTGGTGTGTTTTGCATCTCACAGCTGCGTTCGCATTGATAGTTCTGCTGTGCACACTGATTCAACTCAGGTGAGATAGAGTTACTGCACCCCAATAGGGTGGTAGAAAATACTAATAAGGCGAACGCAATTTTCATTATTATTCCTTAGACTGTGACTTGAATATTATCAATCAGTCTGACTTTGCCAAGAAAAGCTGCGGCAAGAATGACGAGTTGATTATCTTCGAGTGTAGCAGGTTTCAAGCTATCTTTTTGACAAATGTTAAAATAATCCAACTTTAAACCCGCATTATGCAGCATTTCTGTTGCATTTTTTGTTACCTTCGAAAAGTCTTTTTCGCCATTCTCTATAGCGCCAGCTGCTGCTTTTAGCGCTTGAAAAAGTACTTTAGCAGTATCTTTTTCAGATTCAGAGAGGTAACCATTACGTGAGCTCATCGCCAGTCCAGAAACTTCTCTTTGAGTCGCAACACCAATCACTTCAACAGGAATAGACAAGTCTTTCACCATTGTTTTGATGACCTGTAATTGTTGAAAGTCTTTTTCACCAAAGCAGGCAAAATCAGGTTGCACTAAGTTAAACAGTTTAGTGACAACCGTTGCAACGCCACGAAAGTGTCCAGGGCGTGTACCACCACAGTGTCCTTCAGATACTCCCGGCACATCAACAAAACTCTGCGCATTTAGGCCGTTAGGATATATGGTCTCAACGGTAGGCGTAAATACAATATCGGTTTCTAGTTCTGCAAGGCCTTGCTTGTCTTGCTCAAGCGTACGTGGGTAGCTGTCGAGGTCTTCGTTCGCACCAAATTGCATTGGGTTTACAAAGATACTGACAACGACTTTATCCGCTAGGGTTTTCGCTTTTTCTACTAAGGAAAAATGACCACGGTGAAGGTTGCCCATCGTTGGTACGAAGGCAATGCTCAACCCTTGTTGGCGCCAAGCTTTAGTCTGGCTTCGTAACGATTTAATCTCAGTAACTGATTGCATGTTGTACTCTAACTCAATAATAACAATACCAACCCAAACAAAACGCTTGGATCAGACTCAGCGATAAGCATCGCTCATCGCAAATTTAATTAAATTCGTGATCAGGCCCTGGGAAGTCACCTGATTGCACGTCTGCACAAAACTTTTTCACCGCATCTGGCATGTTGCCAGTTTCGAGCAGGAAGTTCTTCGAAAACTTAGGAATATAGCCTGCAGAAATACCGACCAAGTCATGCATAACCAAAATTTGGCCATCGGTCTCTTTACCTGCGCCAATACCAATGACCGGAATTGCCACGGCGTCGGTAATACGTTTAGCCAGTGCTGAAGGCACACATTCAATCACAATCATTTGAGCACCAGCACGTTCTAACGCTTGTGCATCGGCTATCATCTTTTGCGCTTGTGCTTCTTCACGACCTTGAATTTTAAAGCCACCAAACACGTGCACTGATTGTGGTGTTAAACCTAAATGACCACAAACTGGGATCCCTTGCTGAGTAAGCAGTGCAATGCTGTCGTAAAGCCATTCACCACCTTCAAGCTTAACCATATTAGCACCAGAGCGCATCAAGGTAGCTGCATTCTGACAGGCTGACTGTGGATCTGAATAGCTCATAAAAGGCATATCGGCGATAACGAATAGCTCTTTACTACCAGCTCTTACACAACGGGTGTGATAGGCAATGTCATCCGTGGTAACGGCTAAAGTGTCTTCACCACCTTGTAAAACCATACCCAGAGAATCACCCACTAAGATGACATCTACGCCATTGTCGTGAAATAACTTTGCAAAACTTGCATCGTATGCGGTGAGGGCTGTTATTTTTGTTCCTTCACGCTTCATTTTGGCAAGTGTTGAGACGGAAATTTTTGCCATGGTAAACCCCTTGGATTGGTTTATTTGAGGATTGCTAATCCGTTAAGTGGTAACTTTTGTGTTAAAGAGCTAAGCTCAGTGCCATCAGGTAATTTGAGCTCTGGCGCTATCTCTAATAGTGGATAGACGACAAATTCTCTTTCTTTCAAGCCGTAATGTGGCACCGTAAGTCTATCACTGTTAATGGTGTCGGTATTAAAAAGCAGAATATCTAAATCGAGCGTGCGCGGTCCCCAGCGTTCAGCTTTGCGTACACGACCATGTTCAAGCTCTATTTGTTGCAACATATCGAGTAAAGATGGTGCTGTTAATGATGTCGCTAGTTTTGCTACGGCATTCACATAATCAGGTTGATCTTGAGGGCCCATAGGTTTTGAGCCATACAGGCTAGAGTGCTGGACAAGCGAGAGGTCTGGATGGGCGGCGAGCACATCGAGTGCTCGCTGTATTTGTGCCATCGGTTCGGATAGGTTTGCACCCAATCCAATGTACGCAATATTCATTTAATCTTCTTTTGGTTTTCTTTTTGGCTTACGTCTATTATAACGACGCTTAGGTTTGCTTTGGTTACCTAAGTTGCGCACCATGTCTTTTTGGCCGGTGACATCATTCTTGAGGTAGTCAGTCCACCAAGCTGCAAGTTCTTCTTGCTCTTGCTCACCACTTTCAACACGCAATAATAGGAAATCATATGCGGCTTTAAATCTCGGCTGCAAGCTTAGGCGGTAAGCACGCTGGCCTGAACGTTTATCTAGGCGTTGTTGAATATGCCAGATATCTCGGGCACCTAAAGTAAAGCGTTTAGGCACAGCAACGTGTTTAGCATTTTCAGCAAGGACGTGATTAATGGCTTGCATAAAGGCATCATATTCATTCATACCTTCGGCCGCGAGCGCTTCGCTTTTAGCTAAAATCGGGAACCATAAAAGTGCTGCATAGATAAATGCAGGGGTTACTTTTTTATCCGCGTTGATACGGCTATCCGTATTGGCAAACATTTGCTGAATAAAGCGACGTTCAAAGTCATTATCAGGCTGTGCTAGGATTTTATCTAACGCCGGGAATAATTGTGCAAACAAGCCGTATTCACGCATCTGAAGAAAGTTTTCTTCCGCTTTACCATTTAAAAATAGCTTTAGCGTTTCTTCGAACAAGCGTGCAGCTGGAATATGCCCAAGTAACGGCGCTAGTGCTTTAATCGGAGTGCGGGTCGGGGTAGCAATCTCCATATCCAGTTTGGTTGCAAAGCGGATAGCTCTCAGCATACGTACCGGATCTTCGCGATAGCGAGTTTCAGGATCGCCAATCAGCTCAATTTTACGTGCTTTAATGTCAGCAACACCGCCGGCAAAGTCGCGTAAAGTAAAGTCATTAATCGAATAATATAGCGCATTGATAGTAAAGTCGCGGCGCTCGGCGTCTTCTTCAATACTGCCGTAGACATTGTCGCGTAATAGCTGCCCGTGTTCGCTGGCCTGACTTGTCGTGGCACAAGAGTCATCACTTTGATGGTGGCCACGCATGGTGGCAACTTCAATAATTTCCCGCCCAAAAACAATGTGCGCAAGACGGAAGCGACGACCTATTAAGCGACAGTTACGGAAGAGCTTTTTGATTTGTTCAGGTGTTGCATTGGTAACGACATCAAAGTCTTTAGGCTCTATTCCTAGCATGATATCGCGTATACAACCACCAACTAGATAGGCATCATAGCCACCGTCTTTTAAGCGATAGAGCACTTTGATAGCGTTAGGGCTAAATTGTTTACGAGATATACCATGCTCGCTGCGAGGAATTATCGCAGGTGTCGGGCTGGCCATTTTCACCGTCTCATCGCCTTTTCCAGTTACAAACTGGCGGCAAAAGTTTACAAGCTTGGAAATAATAACTCGTCTCCTGAGCAATCAAGTTTTCTATTCTAGTCGTTGTGAACCACTGCTTTTGTCTTAAAACAGGTCGCATTTAAGGCTCGCTATCATATACTCAAATGAGACTAAATTGAAGTACTTGAAAACAGTGGGCGAAAAGCAAAATCGCCATTTTCTAGAGAGTCTAGTTGAATTTCCTGTACTTTAGGAACGCTATCTAGACTAAAAATATCAATAGCGTGAGTCAGCAATGCGTCAACGTCTTGATAATTATGGAGAGAATCAACCGGCACATGCAAATAACGCAGCGCGGCATAAAGGGTTGGTAACGGGTTATGGTTATCAATAGCTGGAGCATGATTCTGCTTAGATAACTTAAATCCGGGCTCTGCGACAGCCAGTGGTACGTGAGCGTACTCAGGTGATGGCTGATTGAGTTGTCGAAATAAACTAATTTGTCTTGCTGTGGGTTCTAGCAAATCGGCACCACGCACGATATGACTAATCTTTTGCTCTATGTCGTCAACGACCACCACCAATTGATAAGCAAATAAGCCGTCGCGGCGTTTAACGATGTAATCTTCATGCGCAATTGCAGGGGGAATGACAACCATGCCTTGTATTGCATCATTAAATTCAGTAACTGGACAGCGCTGCTGTAGGCGCAAAGCATTATCTTGCCAACTTAGCGCTAAAGCTCGGCAATGATTGTTATAAAACCCACCCATTGCTTTAATTTGCTTTCTAGTACATTGACACGCATACATAAGGGAGTCTGATTTTAGTGTCGTCAAATAGGCTTGGTATAGGGCATGGCGCTGCGATTGATAGACAACGTCTTCATCCCAGTAAAGGCCATATGCTTCAAGAGTGGTTAATATATTGTCGGCAGCACCCGCAACTACACGCGGTGTGTCTATATCTTCGATGCGAACGAGCCATTTACCTTGATTGACTTTTGCATCTAGATAGCTACTCAGGGCGGCCACAAGAGAGCCGAAATGAAGCGGTCCGGAAGGCGAGGGAGCAAATCGACCGCGATAGCTCCCAGTTTGCTTTAAGCTTGGGGACACAGGGCTGAGATTATCCTCTGCCTTGTTGTTTTTCTTTGATTTCTGCGAGAGATTTACAATCAACACAAAGATCAGCTGTTGGACGCGCTTCTAAACGGCGAATGCCGATTTCAATACCGCACGACTCACAATAGCCGAAATCATCATCTTCGATAAGTTGAAGTGTTTTCTCAATTTTCTTGATTAGCTTACGCTCGCGGTCGCGAGTACGCAGTTCAAGAGAAAACTCTTCTTCTTGCGCTGCACGGTCCACAGGATCAGGAAAGTTTGCCGCTTCGTCTTGCATGTGTGTCTTAGTTCGGTCTACTTCATTACGTAGATCGGCACGCCATGCTTCTAATATCGCTTTGAAATGAGCACGTTGTGCTTCATTCATGTATTCTTCGCCTGGCTTTTCTTGATAAGGTTCTACACCGGCTTGAGCCAATAACCCTAGTTTTTTCTGGTCTGGCATACCATTCTCCTAAATCCTTAATACATAACCCCAGCTTTCGCCGGCGGGTATAAATAGCAAAATCTTTACCCCTTAGCAAACACTTTTTTACTGCAAATGTCAGCCACTTTTTTCAATGTTTAACTATTTGGGGGAGAAAACTATCACGGCTATATGTGGGCAGCATGAAAAAAGTCAAGCGTAATCAAAAGGAATTTCTTCAATTAATTGTACTTGGTTGTCGTCAATATGCGCTCGATAAGCAATGATTTCTACTCCATGAGAAATTGCTTCTTTTACTAACGCTGCATATTTTTGATCGATATGACTGGCTGGTTTGACACAATTGATCCCTGTATGGAGCGCGGCAAACAGTAACACCGCACGATGACCTTGCTGTTTTATGTGGATTAATTCTCTAAGATGTTTTTGACCTCTTAAGGTTTCTGCATCAGGGAAAAAACCTTGCTGTTGCTCAAGCAAAGTCACCGACTTTACTTCAACGTAGCAGAATTGCGAGGATTGTCCATTTTCGAGGTTGCTCAACAAAATATCAATTCGGCTATTTTCAGCCCCGTATTTCACCTCAGTTTGAAGTGTTTTGTAGCCTTGCAGTTGCGTTATTCTTCCTTGCTCTATGGCCTCAACAGATACTTTATTAGCCACCGCTGTATTTACACAAATAAAATGACCATCATTATCTTGCGTCAGCTCCAACGAATGAATGTACTTTCGTTTAGGGTTATCGCTGGTGGAATAATAGGCTGTAAATCCCGGGTCTGCACAGTTGGTCATTCTACCCGTATTGGCGCAGTGTACGGTGAATTCGTCACCACTTGGGGCGCGTAAGTCGACAAGAAAGCGTTTATATCGTTTGAGCAAGGTTGCTTGCTGTAATTGCCTAGAAAACTTCATTGGTCGCTTTAGGTTGGGTGTATTTAGTGGCTAGTGTACACTTAACCACACTTACAAGCACAAGAGTGAAAAGAGAATGTCAGAGAAATTTATTGTACGACTGAGTGAAGACGCAAAACCAGAGTATTTATCTGCTGGTGCTGCATTGTCGTTTGAAAAGGACGGTGCTTTTATCCATTTACAACAAGACGAAACGCTGAAGAATATTCAAAAAGCGGCTCGTAGCATCGCACAACAAGGGATTAAACAAGTTCATCTAGAAGGTGACTTGTGGTGTACTGAATCTCAATGGGCTTTTTATCAAGGGTTTGTGTCACCAAAAGCGTTAGATGGTGTGGTGTTTGTTGACAACGACCAGTCAGATCTAAAAGAGCTTGATGCATTAAAAGCATCGGCAACATGGATGCGTCAGATGATCAACGGCACGGCCGAAGACATTTATCCTGAAAGCCTTGCTGGAAAAGCGGCTGAGTTTATTCAGTCATTGGCACCTGAGCATGTTAGCTATCAAATCATTAAAGGCGACGCGCTGTTAGAGCAGCAATGGATTGGTATCCACGAAGTGGGACGCGGCAGTGAGCGTCCACCAGTATTGCTTGAGCTTGACTACAATCCGACGGGTAATGATGACGCTCCAGTTAGCGCTGCGCTTGTGGGTAAAGGGATCACGTTTGACTCAGGTGGGTACTCGATTAAGCCAAGCGAAGGCATGCTTACGATGAAGTGTGATATGGGTGGTGCGGCAACCGTAACGGCTGGTTTAGCGCTGGCTATTCAACGTGGTTTTGACCGTCGTGTTAAGTTGTTCCTATGTTGTGCTGAAAACCTTATCTCAGGCCATGCCTATAAGTTAGGTGATATTCTTACCTACAAAAATGGTACCACAGTGGAAATCGTAAATACCGATGCAGAGGGTCGCTTAGTGCTTGCTGATGGCTTGATGGCTGCCGGTGAAACAGGCGCAGAGCTTATTATTGATGCCGCGACATTAACGGGCGCAGCGCTCGTTGCTGTAGGACAAGAGTACAATGCGTTATTTGGTTTAGACAAAACACTTGTCGGTGATGTGCAGCAGTTCGCGAGTGACGAATTTGAAGCCGCGTGGCCATTACCTCTAGAAAAGTGGCACCAAAATAACTGTCCATCGCCTTATGCGGATACAGCTAACAGCCGAGCACAAAAAGGTGGCGGCTTTGGTGGTGCATCAAATGCAGCGGGTTTCCTATCTCGCTTTGTGCCAAATGAAGGTCAAGGTTGGGTGCATATCGACCTTGCAGCTTCTTTCCAAAATAGCGCTAGTGGTCAATGGGCTGCGGGTGCAACGACGTTAGGTATGAGAACCGTAGCGAGAACGCTCCAAGAAAAAGCGTAATCATGCTGATTGCCGGGTGTATTCCGCGGAATACACTCGGTTTATTACCACGTTTAAGACAAAAGTGCAGCAGCGAGCCGCACAAAGTCTGATGATGTTAGTATTCCAACCAGTTTGTTTTGCTCGTCTACCACAGGCATACAGCCATGGCGATTATCGACAAAAAAGCGCACCACATCTTGTAGTGATTGACTTGGGCGCACGCTCGCAAAATCGGTCGCCATAATATCTTGTACTTTTGTTTGCTTTTCTTTTCTGGCAAGCGCATTTGCGCCATAGGTTGCCATTATTCCCATTACCTTTGCGATCATAATTTTTTGCGTGAGCATACCAACTAAGGCTCCAGCTTCGTCAATCACAGGAATGTGACGAACATTTTTTTCTTTCATTAAATTGTGCGCATCTTGCAAGGTATTTTCAGCAATCACTGCGAACGGATCTGGGGTCATTAAATCAGCTACGGTTTGGGTCATCTGCTACTCCTTTTCACTCCATATGCTTATGTTGAGTTTAGCCTGATCTATTTGGCATGTATGGAATTGAGATCAAGTTTTGAACTATTTCTCGAAGGACTCCTCTTATGAAGATAACAATAAGAAAGGATAACCCAATGAAAAAGTTACTGATGTTAGGTGCTGTTGCGAGCTTACTTTGCAACTCTGTTTTCGCCGCTGAGCGAAGTGTTGAATATGGTGAGATTAATCAAATTCTAGATTTAATCGCCAACAAAGCGCAGTCGCAATATATCTTGTCTAAATTTACAGTGGAAGTGAAGCAGCCTGATATCGCGCTAGAGGATATTAAGCTATGGCTGGAGCAAGATGGCAAGATCATTGCTGATGGTATCATAGATAAAGACGGCAATATTGACCTACCTATTCTCCCGCAGTCACGTGCTGATAAAGTTAATTTAGTGATCAATCAAGAAAAAGATGCTGTTGCGATTATGGTCAATACGGATATAGCGCCGCTGACTAAGCTGCGGGTTATGTATCGCGATTTGTTTATCCTTTTAGAGGATATGGACGCTTTTGTTGAGTTGATGGCAGGTAGCTTGTCTTGGCTTGCTCCAAGCTTTGATGAACTAGAGTTTACATTTACCGAACCTGCATCAATTCAGTTTGTGGATGAGAAGGGTAAAACTCAAAAGTTTGTGACGGATGATGAGTTTAAGATCCAAATCCCGAATAAGAAAAAGTGGATGAAGCAAAACCCATCTTTGCAATTTAGTGCCTTACCAACGCAGTTTGCGCCCATTGACTAGGGGAGATAGTCCGTATGCCTGCTAGCGGGCGGGCATATGCTTTTCCATCAGATAGTTAGTTAACACTTCGCCTCGAACCTTCACTTGTTGTTCCTTTATCACTTGGAAACCAAAATGTTCAAAGAAAGGTTTAGCCGTTTTACTAACATGGGAAAATAAGCGCGTTGTGTTGGTTATTTTGCTGTGTTCTAAGAGTGCGAGCATAAGTGCTTTACCTATGCCTTGGCCTTGATGTTCTGCATGGCAAAAAAAGTGATCAATAAGACCGTCAGCTTGGATATCGGCAAAGCCAACAATTTTACCATTTAGCACGGCGACGAGGGGTTGATTGCTCCTTAATCGGTCTTGCCAGCTTTTATCGACAACGTCGCTATGTGCCCATGCATTAACTTGGCTATTGGAGTAATGCTGTATATTTACCGAGCGTATTGTGTCAAACATAAGCTTGCGTAACACGGCTTCTTCGCCGCTTTGAAATTGTCTGATGATAATCATTGTTAATCTTTATTCTTGGAGCCTTAATTGCCCGGAAATAGCGTGTTGCTCAGCAATCTCTGCAAGTCGTACGTATTTTTGTTCAACCAGTTGAGACACGGGAACAAGTTTGGCATCAATACTTTCAAGCTCAGCTAACTTGGCTGCAAGAAAGGCGGCGGTTTCTTTATATGGGTGTGCAATGATAATAACATGCTCGTGATTATCAAGTAGCTTAAGCATATGTTGCCACTGCTTGTTGAGCGCCTCGGTGGATATATCATTGTCTAGAAAGACCTGCCGAGCTACGTTTTTTACGCCATAAAGGTTGGCTGCATATTGGGCTTGGCTGTGGCTAGTGGTGCGGCTATCTAAAAAGTATAATCCGCGCTTTTTTAGTATTTCCATTGTCCATTTCATTGGCTCTATTTGTTCGGTTAATGCTGAGCCCATGTGATTGTTTACGCCTTTAACTTGAGGTAGTGTCGATAGCGCATTGCCAAGTGTCATTTGCAACTGCCACTTTTCCATATCGGTGGTTAATGCGCCCGGGCCAAGGGCCTTTTCCGTGTCTTGTGCCTGCATTGGCACATGTAACAAAAGCTCGCGTTGTTGGCGGCTGGCTGCAAAGGCAAATTGTTGAGAAAAAGGCGTATGGGGCAGGATCGAAAAGGTGATCCCACCCGGCAAAGACAGTAACTCTAAGTCACGTTGGTGATTGCCAATGTCGTCTATAACAATGGCAAACTGTTTTGCTGGCACTGCAAAAGTCATGCAGGCCAGTATTATCCCGATTATTTTTTTTAGCACACAAATTATTATTATAGTTTACAGCCCTACAGGGCTGTTTTTTATTTACTGTGATTGAACTAACGCCAGCGCCTTAGGCCAATGCGATGCTAGCTGCTCAATACCTGTTGTTTTGATTGATTCTTCACCAGTGATTATAGCGCTTTTATCCAACAGGGAAAGCGCTTGTTTGGTAAAATATACATCGGGCTCTATGCCTTTACCTTCAATTGATGTACCTGCTGGTGTGTAGTATCTCGCTGTCGTTAACTTTAATGCAGTAGTACCATTGCCAATTGGGATCAAGGACTGAACCGAGCCTTTACCATAGGAACGTAAGCCAACGACTAAGGCACGTTTATTATCCTTGAGTGCGGCGGCTAAAATCTCGGCCGCTGAAGCGGAATTATTGTTGATTAATACCAAAATAGGCGCACCATTTAAAATATCTCCCCGCTTTGCAATGTAAGCCTGATTGGCGTCATAGAAGCGGCCTTTGGTCGTGACGATTGTGCCACTATCTAAAAAAAGATCTGAGATTGCCACGGCACTGTTAAGTGTGCCGCCGGGGTTGTCACGTAAATCAATAACCAGCTTTTTCAATGGACTGCCTAACTGTACTTGTAGTCGGTTTATGTGTCTTGCAACATCGTGATAGGTGTGATGATTAAAACTGTTGACGCTTAAAAAACCGGTACCGTCGTTTAAGAGTTTACTAGCGACACTTTCAATAACTATCTCTTGACGTTTAAGCTCAAGTGCAACCAGCTCGTCTTGTCTTAATACTACTAAATTGATGAGGTTTTTATTTGCAGCTTTGAGTAGGGCAGACACTTCTTCTATCGATTTACCCGCGACATTAGCGCCATTGATTGCGTGGAGTTTATCACCGCTCTCTATGCCTGCTTGGGCTGCTGGTGAATTGGGCAGGGTATCCAAAATAACCACGTAATTATCTTGCTCTTCGACTTCAATACCAAGCCCCGTGTAGCGTCCATTTGCTGCACTGAAGATGGATTCCAAGTCTTCCTCGTTGAGGTATTTAGAGTAGGGGTCTAAATTGTCAAAGAGGCTCGACAAGTTGCCTGCGTTGTAGCGACTGAGAGGTAAGTCTTCAACATAATAGGTGTGAATATGATACAGGATTTCATCGATTTCTTGAGCCGAGAACTTTTGTGTAGACGCGTGACTAAAAGCGCTAAAACTTAACAAAAGCAGGAAGCTTAATAATGCAACATAGCGCGCTGCAAGCGCGTAAAAACGGATTTGTCTATTCATGTGCTGCTCCTCATCAAGGTGCAGCACGGGTTATTCAGTTAACTGGATCTGCACCATTTTATCGGATCTACAGCGCTTCCCTTATGCCGTATTTCAAAGTATAGACCAGGATCTCTTTGTCCGCCGCTTTGTCCTACCAATGCGATCACTTCACCACTGCGAACTTGATCGCCAACATCGCGAAGCAGCGTTTGTGCGTGGCCATATAGACTCATAAAACCATGACCATGATCGAGCACAATAACCCAGCCAAAGCCATTTAACCAATCTGCATACACGACTTGACCGGGAGCGACACTCGCAATTTCAGCCCCTTCTTTTGCGCCAATGAGGACGCCCTTCCAGTTCATGCCAGCATGCTTGCTTTGGCCGAATTTATACTTAATTCGACCTCTGGTCGGTAAACTCATTTTGCCTTTTAGTTTGGTTAGTCCATCCAAGCGTACTTCGGCTTCTCTTTGCGCTTTGGCAAGCTCTTCTAACGTTTGGATTAAGGTTTGCTCATTTTCTTTTAAATAAGCGATAGCAGAGCGTGTTTCACTGAGTTTGTTATTTAGGTTTGCAAGCTGGTTTTGACGTTCTTGCTGCGCCTTATTGAGCGCTTCTAAGCGTTCATTCTGATGGTTTTGTAGCGCTTCTAAGCGTGCTTGTGTTCTTGCTAACTCAGCTTGAGTCTGTGCCAATTCTTGGCCGATAGATTTGAGCTGTTCGAGTTGTTTAATGCGCGCTTTATTTAGGTAATCATAATAGGCAATGGTGCGCTCTAGCTTTGTTGCATGCTCTTGATTAAGTAACATTCTAGAATAATCATGAGAGCCCGTCATGTAGGCACTTTTTAGTTGAGCCGCAAGGATCTTTTCAAATTTTTTCTTGTCGTTTAACAGCGTGATTTCTTGCTTTTTAAGTTCGGCCTGCTCAGTTTGGTTTTCTTTGATCCCGATTTCTGTGAGTGAGATAGCTTTGGCACTTTTGGCAATATCAAGTTCGAAGGCTTTGAGCTTTGCTTCGTGACTGTTAATTTCACCGCGCTGCTTTTCTAATGCTTGTTGGCTCGCTTTAAGCTGTTGCTGAACTTCGCTTAAGTCTTGTTTGGTTCTAGATTCGTTGGCAACAGCGCCCGCTGTTGCCATAAGTAGCGCCGCACCGAGAAGTGCGGCATAGTGAAATGTCGTTTTTAACGGCATACAGGCAGGCCGTTATTTTAAACGCATAATTGGAGTGCCTGTCATCTCGCTAGGCTGCTCCATACCAAGTAAATGCAGCATTGTTGGTGCAACATCGCTTAGGGCTTTTCCTGCTTGTGGCTCTGCATCACGACCTACATAAATAAATGGTACAGGCTCACTAGTGTGTGCTGTGTGAGCTTGGCCCGTTTTCGGGTTTTGCATTTGCTCAGCATTGCCGTGGTCTGCTGTGATCAGAGCTTCACCACCGGTTTCTTCTAACGCTGCAACCACACGACCGATACACTTATCAACGGCTTCACATGCTTTAACTGCGGCTTCGAATACACCTGAGTGTCCAACCATATCACCATTCGGGTAGTTACAGATAATGACGTCAAATTCACCGCTATGAATGGCTTCAACTAACTTATCCGTTAGCATTTCCGAGTTCATCTCTGGCTGCAAGTCGTAAGTGGCGACTTGTGGAGAAGGAATAAGCTCACGTTTTTCACCTTCAAAGAGATCTTCGCGACCGCCGCTAAAGAAGAAAGTGACATGGGCATATTTTTCCGTTTCTGAAATACGCAGCTGAGTTTTGTTGTGCTTAGCTAGCCATTCACCTAACACATTGACAAGTGCTTCAGGCGCGAAAGCGATAGGGGCTTTAATATCGGCAGCGTACTCAGTCATCATAACAAACGCACTTAGGTCCGGTGCTTTGCGTTTTTCGAAGCCGTTAAAGTCAGCATCGACAAAAGCACGGGTCATCTGGCGCGCTCGGTCTGCACGGAAGTTCATAAAGATAACTGTATCACCATCATTGATAGTTGCAGCGGGTTGCCCAGCTTCGGTGATCACAGATGCTTTAACAAACTCATCATTTTCATCACGCGCGTAAGCTGCTTGTAGCGCTTCAACACCATTACTATAAGTAAAATCAGCGTCGCCACTTACCATCAGGTTATAAGCCGACTCGACGCGGTCCCAACGATTGTCACGGTCCATAGCATAGTAGCGGCCAATAATAGACGCTAGGCGGCCACAATTGAGTGACTGCATCAAGGCTTCCATTTTCTCAATTGACGCTTGTGCGCTACGAGGTGGTGTATCGCGGCCATCCAAAAATGCGTGCAAATAAACGGTTGCACCGCGCTCAGCTGCTAATTTAATTGCTGCAACAATGTGGTCTTCATGGCTGTGAACGCCTCCTGGGCTCAATAATCCCATTAGGTGAACGGCTTTGCCCTTTGCCACGGCTTTGTCGATATTCTCAACCAGAGCTGGGTTGTGCTCAAACTCACCATCGTCAATCGCCTTAGTGATCCGCGTGAAGTCTTGATAAACCACACGTCCTGCACCGAGGTTAACGTGGCCAACTTCGGAATTCCCCATTTGTCCATCCGGTAGACCAACATCAAGGCCTGAACCTGAAATCAAGGTGTGCGGAGCAGAGCGCCATAGTTCATCTAATACTGGGGTATTGGCTGCTAAAATAGCATTGCTCTCGCTTTCTTCGCGATAGCCCCAACCGTCTAAAATCATTAATACCAATGGCTTTTTCTTAGCTGTCATTTGCGCTCCTGAAATCCTGAATTAGGCACGATGTTGATGTCTTATAGCAAACGCTACAAGGTTAGATTTACTAACTTGGGCTGCAGCGCTGCGATAAGCTTGCTCTGGTTGCTGGTAAGTAGAATACCTGTTTTTGTATGAATATTCAGCCCCACAGTGATGAATTATCAACTTTGAGATTGATATTTGCTCATGTTGAACAAGTCTGTTTTGTCGAGAATAAAGCAGGTATACTTGCTGCCACTTTATCGTTTAATAATTTTTGGTTGATAAATTAATGGAACAATACGTTGCGTTTTTAGGTAACCATCCGGTACTTAGCATCATTTGGGTTGTGTTAGCCGCGATGTTAGTGAGTAGTTGGTTTAAGAGTCAGTTTTCTAAAATTAGACAAATTAATCCCCAGCAGTTGACTATGCTTGTTAACCGCCAAGATGGTCAGGTACTCGATATGCGTGCAGCAAAAGAGTTTAATCAAGGTCACATTGCAGGTGCTGAGCAGGTGAATGCGGAAAAACTCAAGCAAAAAGATTTTGCTGGTCTTGAAAAACATAAATCTAAGCCCATTATATTGGTCTGTAACACAGGTATGACGGCATCTGCTGTTGCTGATAACATGTACAAAGCTGGATTCGAGCAAGTGTACGTATTATCAGGTGGTATTGGCGCATGGCAAAGTGCGGGTTTACCAATCTCTAACGGAAAATAACTGAGGTCTATGATGAGCCAAGTCGTAATTTACACCAAAGACTATTGTCCTTTTTGTCATCGTGCAAAAGCACTATTAGATGCAAAAGGTGTCACATACACTGAGTATGATATTGGCGCACAGCCTGAGCTTCGTGACGAGATGATCGAAAAAGCCAACGGTGGCTATACTGTGCCACAAATCTTTATCGCTGAGCGCCATATTGGTGGTTGCGACGATATGATGGCGCTTGAAGCGACAGGCGAACTCGATAAGCTATTACAAGCATAAGATTGATTGAGCTTTGGCTCAGCTTACTTTTTTATAATGACTGCTAAGAATTAGCAGGATCACAACAGAATTTAGGAAATTATCATGGCAGAACAAAACCAAGCAGCAGAACAACAACAAGAAGGCGCTCAGTTCAACATTCAACGTATCTATACTAAAGATGTATCGTTTGAAACGCCAAACTCACCAGGTATCTTCCAAAAAGAGTGGACACCAGAAGTTAAGCTAGACATGGACACACGTTCAGCAAAGCTTGATGACAACGTTTTTGAAGTTGTTCTAGCGCTAACGGTAACGGCAACTATTGGTGAAGAAACTGCATTCCTATGTGAAATCCAACAAGCTGGTATCTTTGCAATTGCAGATCTTGAAGAAATGCAAATGGCACACATGCTAGGCGCATTCTGCCCTAACATCCTATTCCCATATGCGCGTGAAGCGGTAGCTAGCCTAGTTAACCGTGGTACTTTCCCACAGTTAAACCTTGCGCCAGTTAACTTTGACGCATTATTCGCTCAGTATATGCAGCAACGTGCGGCTCAAGCACAGCCTGAGCAAACTGCTGACGCATAATTGATGAGTACAGCAAAATCAGCTGTAACTGTATTGGGGGCGGGGTCTTATGGCACCGCCCTTGCTATTTGTTTTGCCCGAAATGGTCACCAAGTGACACTGTGGGGCCGCAATAGCGAACACGTTGAGGCGCTAGCAGCTGAGCGCAAAAACCAACGTTATCTTCCTGACATCCAGTTTCCAAACACGCTTGAACTTGAGGCCGATTTAGAAACGGCTGTTAAGTCTAGCGAGCGTATTTTGGTGGTTGTGCCAAGTCATGCGTTTGCAGACACCTTGAAGAAGATTAAACCTATGCTACTTGAGAATGCAAAAGTAGCTTGGGCAACCAAGGGGCTTGAACCAAATACTGGGCGATTATTGCAAGAGGTTGCATTGGATGTGTTAGGTGATGATGTGCCGCTGGCGGTGCTAAGTGGACCTACTTTTGCAAAAGAAATGGCCGCAGGATTACCTACTGCTATTTCAGTGTCTTCGATTTGTGCAAAGTTTCGTGAAGAGCTCGCAGAGCTGTTGCATTGCGGTCGCTCGTTTAGGGTGTATAGCAACGAAGACTTTATTGGTATTCAGCTCGGTGGTGCGGTCAAAAACGTTATCGCAATTGGCGCGGGCATGTCTGACGGCTTTGGTTTTGGTGCGAATGCCAGAACGGCGCTTATCACCCGAGGACTCGCTGAACTTTGTCGTTTAGGATGTGCGTTAGGCGCGCGCTCTGAAACCTTTATGGGTATGGCAGGGCTTGGTGATCTCATTCTCACTTGTACGGATAACCAGTCGCGTAATCGCCGTTTTGGTCTTGCACTTGGCTCGGGAAAGTCGGTCGATGAGGCGATGTCGAGTATAGGTCAGGTGGTCGAAGGCTATCGCAATACCAAAGAAGTTTATTTACTTGCTAAACGCACTGGTATTGAAATGCCGATCACTGAGCAGATCTATCAAGTGCTTTATGAGCAAAAAGATGTGAAAGAAGCCGCAATGGCGTTGCTTGGTCGCGAAAAGCGAGCTGAGTGATAATCGAATAGAGAGGCGTAGCTACCTCTCTATTACTCTCCAAACTTAATGTTATAGCGACGTTTAAACCACAGTAAAAATGGGATTTCAATCACGCTAAATGCGACAATCGTAAACACCACCCAATTACTCTTAAAAAACACTAACGAAAATTCGATATCCTTACCATAGTACAAACTTCCAGACACGACTAAAGAAACCGCAGTAACCAATAAATCTTGTTTGCTGATACTGGCGAGACTTTTCTCTTTCAACTTTGGGTAAACGAATACGTAGGCCACAAAAAGTAGAATAAAGTTGAGTAAAATAAGCGTTAGCTCAGGTGACATGATTACCTCTATGCCTTGTGTGTCATTCGGCACAAGATAACATAATTTCTTAGCTTAATGCCTCGTGGAAACGCTTTTTATCTGATACTGAACAGGTATAATGGTAAATCCAACTTTTGAGGTGCACATGATCTCCAAGAATCAACAAAAACTACTTCGTGCTTTAGGGCAAAAAAAATATCGCAAACAACATGGCCTGTATTTAGTACAAGGTGAGAAGAATGTGATTGAGTTAGTTGATGCTGGGTTGGCTGTTGAACAGCTGTTCGCGACCAGTGAGTTCATGACAAAGTATAAATCCAAACTCGTTAATATTGCCTGTGTAGAAGCAGAAGAAGATGTGCTGAGTAAGGTGAGTACTTTGGTATCAAATAATGCGGCGATAGCGGTCGTTGCAATGCCGCCAGCAGAAGAAATCAATACTGCTGGGCTGGTGTTGGCATTAGATGGAGTCTCAGACCCGGGTAATCTCGGTACCATTATTCGTCTTGCTGATTGGTATGGATTAACGCAGCTTGTGGTGAGCGAAAACTGCGCCGATCAATTTAACCCTAAAGTGATCAGTGCCACCATGGGCTCATTTGTGCGTGTTAATGTGGTGAGAACCGATCTCGAGGCCTTTTTAAAGCAATATCAAGGTGAGTGCTATGGTGCATTCCTTGGTGGTGAGAGTGTGCATCAGTGCCAATTTAGTCGTAATGCCGTGTTGGTCATGGGCAGCGAGTCTCATGGTATTAGCGATACCATCGCGGCGCACATCAATAAAAAGGTGACTATTCCTGCGTTCGGTGGTGCTGAATCATTGAATGTAGCGATGGCTACCGGGATCATTTTGGATAATATCAAACGCTGTCATTGCTAACTCATAGATCTTACTAATGAATTGCCTTATTCTCAAAAGTAACCGCGAACAACAATAATAAGCTATGCGACTGAGTAGCATCAAACTGGCCGGCTTTAAATCTTTCGTAGAGCCAACCAAGATCCCGTTTCCTGACCAGATGACATGTGTGGTTGGGCCAAACGGCTGTGGTAAGTCTAATGTTATTGATGCAGTGCGCTGGGTACTGGGAGAAAGCTCTGCGAAAAACCTCCGTGGCGATGCCATGACGGACGTTATTTTTAATGGTTCAACCAAACGTAAACCTATCTCGCAAGCTTCTGTAGAACTGATTTTTGATAATACTCAAGGCCGGTTGCCCGGCACGTTTGCAGATCGTAATCAAATTGCCATTAAGCGCTTAGTAACGCGCGATGGCCAATCTCTTTATTTTTTAAATGGTAGTAAGTGCCGTAAGCGCGATATCACGGATATCTTTTTAGGTACTGGCCTAGGTCCTCGCAGTTACGCAATTATCGAGCAAGGGATGATCTCTCGCTTGATCGAAAGTAAGCCGCAAGAGTTAAGAGTTTTTTTAGAAGAAGCCGCCGGAATTTCAAAATACAAAGAGCGTCGACGAGAAACCCAAACTCGGATCAAGAGTACCCGCGAAAACATGGAGCGTTTGCTCGATGTTAGGCAAGAGCTACAGAGTCAGCTAGATAAACTGGCACTTCAAGCACAACAGGCGAGCGAATATAAGTCTTTAAAGTCGCAAGAGCGTGACTTAAAGTCGTGGATAGCAATTTTAAAGTGGCAAAGCCTTGAGCAAAAGCAGGCAATCAAAGCCAAAGAAATTGCCAAACTCAACGAAAAATTAGCATTTTTTAATGAAGCTCACAGTGGCCATGACAGCATTTTAGCGACGCTAGAACATGAAATTAAGCACTTCAATGATGGCTATGAGCAAGCACAACATAGCGTACACCGAATTGAAACCCAGTTGGCAACGCTTGAGCAACAGAAAGTCAATCTAACAGATAAAAAGCGTCAGCTTATTGAGCAGTCCCAAATACTGAAATCACAACAGCAAGAAGTGATTGAGGCGCAAGACGAGCAAGCCGAGTATGTGGCGAGCAGCGCTGAAAAAGTCGCTGAAGTTTCTGAACGACTTGAAATTGCGCTATTGCAACTGGAAGAAATTCAACTCGCAAATGAGCAAAGTGACACAGAGCAAACTCAGTTAGAAGCGCAGTTTAGTGGCGCACAGAAGCAGTACCAACAAATACATGCTCAGGTACAGCAAGGGGCAAGCCAATTAGCGCAACAACAGCAAGCTAAACTGCACGTAGATAAGCGTCAGGCTGAGCTGCTGGAACAGGCCGAAACGCATCACGCATCTATGTTGGAAAATGACTTGGCTGAAGCTCAGGATGCACATCATCAGCTAGTTCAAGCGATGGCAAAATTACAAAGCCAAGCTAGTAAGTTGCAAGGCCAAGAGCAAGCCAATAAAGAAGAAATCTTACAGGCGCAGACTCATGCTCAAAAAGCGCTTCAGGCGCTACAAGAAGTGCAATCTGAAATAAAAGCGTTATCACGCTGGGCAGAGGAAACGTCGGAGACTTCAGCTGCGACTATGTTATCGCAACTTGTTGTTGAGTCTGGGTATGAAGAATGCGTGGAAGCGGCACTGCTTGGGTTGACGCATTTAGTCGTTGAGCAAAGCGAAATGAATACGCTATGGCCCATTGAACTCGAAGTTCCCGTTGATTCCGTCGCGACAAAAATAAGCTCAGGACTGTTCCCCAGCTTTTTAACGAAAATAAAATTATGCGCTGAATCTACAGACTTTAAATCGTGTGAACAATTTCTTCTCGGCGTGACGGTCAGTGGCGTTATTGTGGGGGATAACTTTAAGGCCAAGGCGAAAAGCAATGAAGAGAGTGGCGCGTTAAAACGCTATGCCCAATTGCAGTCATGCCATACTCAGCTTCCTCATTTGCAACAACTCGCTGAAGAGGCTGAACAGGTTGTAGCGCAAAAACACATTGTTCTTGAGAACACGCAAGCTGGCTTATTAAAAACACAGCAATGCGTTCACGAAAAAGCCCAAGCGATCGCCAGCCATAAAACCAAAGTTGAAATGCTGGATGAGAATCTGAGCGCTTGGCGTGAGCAAGGACAAAAAATTCAGGAACAGCTTGATGTCATTGCTCAAGAACGAGGCGAGGTCATCGAACAACTTGAACTTTATACTGAACAGCAATTACAACGTGATGAGCTGCTAGCGCAAGCACAACAAACACAACAACTGGCCGAGGCTAAGTTGGCCGAGTTTAAACAACATAGTCAATCTCGACGCGCCGCATTACAAGACGCGCAGCAATTAGTTCATACCACTAAGCTTGCATCGCAGCAGGCAGAAAGTGAACTACAGCTCAGCAATTCTAAGTTGGAACACTTGCAACATCGTCGCGATGAAATAAACCAACGCATCGAGCAAACGCAAGCAGATATTTTGCTTTGTGAAGAGCCACTCGCGGAGGCGCATGAAGACATGGAATTATTGCTCGCCCAACATCTAGAAGCCAAAGCGCAAAAGCAAACGATGTTGGATACGCTTAACCAAGCTAAGGAAAACCTCTCCCAAAAACAAGCGGCATTAAAAGATGCACAAGGCGAAGTGAGTAAACTCAATGAGTCTTTGCAACAAGTGAAACTTGAAGAGCAAAGCTTGATGATAAAGGCGCAAGCGGCACTTGAACCTTTGCAGGAGCTTGGTCGGACGCTAAAAGCGGAGCTGGCGCAATTACCTGAAGATGCAAATTTGGGGCAGTATCAAGCTAATTTGAGTCGAGTCAGTAATGATCTTGGCAAGTTAGGGGCTGTGAACTTAGCTGCAATTGAAGAGTTTGAAGAAGCGAAGGCACGTAAAACCTATTTAGATACACAGCTGGATGATCTCACTAATGCGTTAGAAACGTTAGAAGCGGTGATCAGAAAAATTGATAAAGAGACCAAAACCCGCTTTAGTGCCACCTTTAATCAAGTGAATGAAGATTTAGCCGAGTTGTTTCCTAAAGTGTTTGGTGGGGGGAATGCATATCTAGAATTGACTAGCGATGACCTGCTTGAAAGTGGTGTTTCTATCATGGCAAGGCCGCCTGGTAAGAAAAACTCGACAATTCATCTGTTAAGTGGTGGAGAAAAAGCGCTGACCGCATTATCATTGGTGTTTTCAATATTCAGGCTTAATCCAGCCCCATTCTGTATGCTGGATGAAGTAGATGCACCGCTTGATGACGCAAACGTAGGGCGATTTTGTCGTTTGGTTGAAGAGATGTCGCAAACAGTGCAATTTATTTATATCAGTCATAACAAGGTCGCTATGGAAATGGCGGGTAGACTGACGGGGGTAACCATGGCAGAACCAGGGGTGTCGCGCATGGTTGCCGTAGATATAGAACAAGCGGTGCAAATGGCACAGGCATAACAACAAAAAAGGTGAGCAATGGCCACAGAGTTAAGATGGGCATTAATCGTGATCAGTGCGTTGGTCATAGGCGGGTTACTCATACATGGACTTTGGTCTGTTCGTAAGAAGAACAGCGATAAAGCTTCAAAAAAGGAGCCCAATGAACTCAAAGAGCAAACGCCGAATCATGATAAAGAGTCTGACGAACCTGAAATTGGAGAGATGACCTTTAGTGCGGTGGATGACGAGCCTGCGACTGAGGGCATTATAGCGACGGAAGAGCCTGAAACTGAGGTGCAAACCGAGAGCAGTGGATCTGAAGAGGCTGAGCCTGAAGAGAGTGCATTAGAGCCACAAGACTTTATTATTCTTCACGTTGATATGCCTGAAGGCCTGAAAATGGCAGGTTCAAGGTTGTTACCAACCGTGTTAAGCCTTGGATTTAAATATTCTGATGAGGGCTTCTTTAATCGCCATTTAGAGCCGTCCGGAAATGGTCCTGTGTTATTTAGATTGGTAAACATGTACAACCCAGGTACGTTTGATATCGATAACATGGAACAATTTAGCACCGCTGGCATTAGCCTATTTATGACCTTACCTTGTGAAGGCGATAACTTGGCTGCATTTAATATGCTTCACAGTGCATCGAAAAAACTAGCTGAAGAGTTTGGCGCAACCGTACTTGATAAAGACCGCGAACCGTTAACGGTTGAAGCCGTGCGCGGTTATGTTGAAAAAGTGCGTGAATTCGCCGCTTAATCGCTACTTAGAATCATTTTTAAGCCACTGGCATCCGCTGGTGGCTTTTTACGTTTAGAGGTTTAAATGTCAGACAACATTGAAAGCCAAGTTGCAGCACTTAGGCAGCAACTCGAAGATTACAATTACCAATATTATGTTTTAGATAACCCAAGTGTGCCTGATGCGGAATATGATCGTGTGATGCGCCAGTTGATGGCGCTTGAGCAGCAGCATCCTGAGTTACAAAGTCCTGATTCCCCATCGCAGAAAGTGGGTGGTGAAGCGCTTAGCAAGTTTGAGCAAGTAACACACAGAGTACCTATGTTGTCGCTTGATAATGCCTTCGACGAGAGTGAATTTACGGCATTTAATCGCCGTTTAAAAGAGCGCCTACTGACAAGTAAAGATGTTACTTTTTGCTGTGAACCAAAGCTCGATGGCTTGGCGGTGTCTATTTTGTATCGTGATGGTGTGCTCGTTCAAGCGGCGACAAGGGGAGACGGTCAAGTTGGGGAAAACATCACTGAGAACGTCAAAACCATTCGCAATATTCCGCTGAAACTGCGTGGAGAACATATTCCGCATGAAGTAGAAGTGCGTGGTGAAGTTTTTATGGATACTGCGGGTTTCATTAAGCTAAATGAAACGGCGCAAGCGAAAGGTGATAAGACCTTTGCAAACCCAAGAAATGCGGCAGCGGGAAGTCTGCGCCAATTAGACTCAAAAATTACCGCTAAGCGTCCGTTGATGTTTTATGCTTATTCTATGGGCTTGGTTGAAGGCGGTGAACTGGCCATCGAGCATTATGCGCAGCTACAGCAATTACAAGGTTGGGGCTTGCCAATGAGCCCTGAGACAAAGCTTGTCGATAATGCACAGCAAGCTTTGGCTTATTATCAAGATATCATGACGCGCCGTGCTGAGCTTCCCTATGAAATTGATGGCGTAGTGATCAAAGTGAATGATAAAGCGCAGCAAGAGCAGCTTGGTTTTGTTGCTCGCGCGCCGCGTTGGGCGATTGCATTTAAGTTCCCTGCACAAGAAGAGATCACTCAGCTGCTTGATGTTGAGTTTCAGGTCGGTCGTACTGGTGCTATCACGCCCGTTGCACGTTTAGAGCCTGTTTTTGTTGGTGGTGTTACGGTATCGAATGCCACGCTTCATAATGGTGATGAAATTGCGCGGTTAGGTGTAAAGATTGGTGATACCGTTATTGTACGCCGAGCTGGGGATGTGATCCCTCAGGTAACTCAGGTCGTTTTAGATAGGCGTCCTGATGATGCCAAAGAGATTGAGTTCCCAGATACTTGTCCGGTGTGTGATTCTCATGTTGAACGTGTTGAAGGAGAAGCGGTTGCGCGTTGTACTGGCGGTTTAGTGTGCCGTGCACAACGTAAAGAAGCAATTAAGCACTTTGCATCGAGAAAGGCCCTCGACATAGATGGGCTTGGCGACAAAATAGTTGAGCAGTTAGTTGAGCGAGAGCTTATCAAGACGCCTGCTGATTTGTTTATCTTAAAGCAGGGCCATTTTGAGTCTCTTGAACGTATGGGGCCAAAGTCTGCTAAAAACTTGGTTGCGGCACTTGAAGAGGCAAAGCAAACAACGTTAGCCAAATTTTTGTATTCGCTTGGGATCAGAGAAGTCGGTGAAGCGACAGCACAAAACTTGGCAAATCACTTCCTGACGCTTGAAAAAGTGATGGCCGCCTCCATTGATACTCTACAGCAAGTAAGTGATGTTGGTGTTGTTGTTGCGCAGCACATTCATAGCTTTTTTGCCGAGCAGCATAATCAAGAAGTGGTAACTGCATTGATCGAAGTGGGTGTAACTTGGCAAGATGTTGCAGCACCGTCAGAGGATACACAACCTTTAGCAGGGCTAACTTATGTATTGACTGGAACCTTGAGCCAATTGAACCGCAACGATGCTAAAGCGAGATTGCAAGCGCTTGGCGCTAAGGTCGCGGGTAGTGTGTCGAAAAATACGGATGCAGTTTATGCCGGCGAAAAAGCAGGCTCTAAGCTCACTAAGGCACAAGAACTAGGTGTTGAGGTGTTCGATGAAGAGGCGCTGATCGCACTGTTAAACAAATACGAGTAGTAAAATGAAATCAGTAACACGATACGGCCCTGAATACTGGGATAAATATGGCGTTTATCGTACGCCAATCGCTTTTAATTTAGCGCTGGTTGTGTTGCTCCGCCCCTTGCTTATTTGGGTGTTTTCTGCACTTGCGAGACGCCCAGACTTGGATTTGATGTCGTTATTCTTTGAGTCTAAGTTTCACTTTTTTGTCGCGACAGGGATCGCTTGTATCGCGCTCATACCAACCGTTGTGTTTTCTCTTAGGCGACCAACAAGCTCTCCAAAGCTCGCTGCCGTCTGGCGTTATATGCGTTTGCCACTTATATTAACAGCGGTACTCGATTTAGCGTGGTTGATCCTGCAAGCTGGGAAAACCCATTATAGTTTTTCTCCTTATATTGCCGTACAAATTGTGTTGGTGAGTTGGGTACTTTTATATTTAATTAAAAGTCGCTATCTAAGCTGCTTTTTTGGCGATTGGCCACTTCCTGTTGAAGAGCAAAAGACAGAAGTAAACAAGAGAGAGAATTGAGATGTTAAAGTGGTTAGATATACTAAACTTTGCCAGAAATGGTAATCCTGTTGCTCCTCGCAGAGTTGAAAAATCGGACCAGCAATGGCAATCAGAGCTTGCTCCAGAAATTTACATGATCACCAGGAAAAAGGGGACTGAACGCCCGTTTAGCTCACAAAGTTGTCAGCTTTTTGAACCTGGTAAATACTACTGTGTATGCTGTGGCGAGTTGTTATTCGATGCCGAAGAAAAGTTTGATAGTGGCTCTGGTTGGCCCTCGTTTACACAGCCTGCAGCTGTGGAAGCGGTTGCGTATCATGGCGATAAGAGTCATGGAATGACGCGCGTCGAAATCACTTGTAACGTGTGTGATAGCCATTTAGGTCACGTATTCCCTGATGGCCCTGAACCAAGTGGACTGCGTTATTGTGTTAATGCCCTTGCAATGGAAAAGAAATAGCTCAATTGCGATAAAACAAGTGACTACTCAAAGTCGAGTTTCATTTCATTTAGTTTAGCTTTGAGTTTACCGTAGCGGATCTGCTGTTCACTATCCAACTCAGACTGATTTAGCAAGGTTGTACAACGCTTTGCTAAATTGGAATTAAAAGTACTTCCTGACTTAGCACAACTATCACTCATACATTGCAGTAAATTTAGCGCTATTCCCGAGTTTTTAGGCATAATTCTAAATGCTTGAGTGAATGCCTCCAAAGCGGTTTCATATTGTCCTTTGTTAAACTGTGTGACCGCATGGTTATTCAGCTCTCTAGGACCCATAGTGATCTCTTTTTTCTCTTGTTGCTGCTGATATAGATAGTGCATTGTGATGGGATCTGCGCTTGAGTTATGGCGTTCACAGTGTGCAATAACTTGACTAAATAGCTCCTGAGCTTTGTGGTTTAACCCCACCTCATGTAGTGCTTTTGCTTTGTCTAAAGTGGAATCTACCGAGCGAATAACGGGTTCATCTTCTAACTGTTCTAGCAGTTGTTTCGCTTTTTTATGCTCATCTTTTAGATAATGGACGCGGGCGTTGAGGACATCGATTTGCGCTTGGGTTTGTGCGTTTGGAAATTGGTGCTTTAAATCACTCAGGTATTGTTGTGTCTGCCTTGTGAGACGAGTAACTTGGTCTGATTGATCGGTACTCAGGGCAAAGTCTATTCCAGCTCGTGCTGCATTCAAATACACTTCGGGTTTGTCATGGATCGAGTAGCGCGCGAAACTTGCGATATCTTTATGTGCTTTATAGCTGGCTTCATAGTCGTGATTAATTTGCGCAACTCGACCAAGTGACTGTTGCCTATTTATGTTTCTGGGTGCCATCTCAATTGCTTGCTCTAACAATTGTTGGGCATTCTCATATTGGTTTAGCTTTATTTCGAGTTTGCTCAATAAATCGAGCGCAGGAAGACGAGTTTCCGGTCGCTCGATTAAGGTTTTTAACATCTTTTGAGCAATAACATCTTCATTGTTGGTAATGAGCGCCTCGACCAAGCCTAGCTTAGCCCATGTAAACTTTTGCAGAGCCAAAACCGACTTGTAAAAAGACTTAGCTTCTTCTAGTTGATTAAGTCTGAGTAGAAGTTCTCCTTTTAGCTTTAGGAGTAGGGAAGTGTAGTTATGATCTTTGTTGTCTAGTTCTAGATCTAGCGCTTTTAAGGCCTTTGAATAGTTCTTATCGTCTACAAGCAAGTTTATATGCCTTAAAGCCTGTTTACGCTTTAAAACTCGTTCTATACGGTTTTGTAGTTCTTTTATTGAAAAGGGCTTAACTAAAAAGTCATCGGGTTGGAGTTCGATAATACTATGGACTAACTCGGGGCTAGTTTCAGAAGAAATAAAAATAAAAGCGGTACTTGAGCGAATTAACTGTTTGGACCGTAACTCTTCATAAAATTGATAGCCATTTTGCTTTTTTGCTAAACCAAAAGAGCATACGATGAGATCAAACTTATTGATAGTGCAAAGCTCTTTTGCACTGTCTGCACTTTCTGCAAATTTTAAATTTCTGAAATCTAACTGTTCTAAAGATTGTTTCATATAGCTCAATGCTAATGGTTGATCTTCAACGATTAACATTTTGGCATTTTGAATAGATGGAGCTGACATAGAAACAATTTTTAGACAATGGCTTTGCTTCTAGTCTAGTACTTAGGTGTAGTTTTGAAAACAAAAATTAACTCATTTTTAGTAGGTTAGTCTATTTAGCTTATCCCAACTATTTACTGAGGTTAGTGGCAAAATAGTTAAGGATATAACTAAAATTTGGGAGGCTAAGAAGAGTAACTAATTAGTTAATAAATGAGAAAAACGAGGTTGTTTCTATGGGCTTTATGGCAGGTTTAAATTTATTCAGTTTGATGTGCTGTTTGAGTATGTGACAAGTAACAATGACTATAAATAAAGTGAAAAAGTGTCTTGTACTAGATTTAAAGTTATGGTTTTAGCCTTGCTTAGATTTAGCGTGATGTTTTGTATCGGCCACTCTATCTAGAAAATAAAGTGGTGGGTTGTACTGGACTTGAACCAGTGACCCTCGCCTTGTAAGGGCGATGCTCTCCCAACTGAGCTAACAACCCAAATTGTGTTTCAATTTATACTCTTGAATTGAGTTTAATGTCCAATTCTAATCTAAGAGTAGAAGTGGTGGGTTGTACTGGACTTGAACCAGTGACCCTCGCCTTGTAAGGGCGATGCTCTCCCAACTGAGCTAACAACCCAA